>JBJEQM010000347.1:0-5078 GCA_051881755.1 Oscillospiraceae bacterium | reverse complement strand
AAACAACGCCGTCTGTCCCGTTTGCGGCAGGGGCACAAGACCGAGGAATATTTAATAATTACACAATATCTATCGTAGGGGCGCACATTGTGCGCCCAATTTTTTATCAAATTATCATTAATTACGGCATTGGAAACAGCGGGACGGGAGACCCGTCCCCTACGGCGTTTGTTCGGAAATAATGTCATTTGTAGGGGCGGATCCTATATCCGCCCATGCAGCAATATTACATAAAAAGGGCGGATATGGGATCCGCCCCTACAAATTTATGCTAACTTTGCCGTCCGCCGAGAGATACCCATTCAAGCTCAATGCTGCCCGAATGTTCCTCTGCGGAAAGCTTTATAATGTATGTGCCGCTTGCAAGCTCCGTATCGAAGCTGCCGCTCTTGTCAAAGACCTCCGATGTGAAAACGGTGCTGTCGTCTGCTTTCTTCGCGACGGATATCGTCAGCTCGCCCGCGCTTGTTGTGATAGCGCCCGAAAGGAGATAGGTCTCGCCGTCGGGTACGGTCAGGCTGAGATTTTTTGTGCCGTTGAGCTTTTGATAGGTCATCTCGTAGCCGCTTGCGGTGCGGTTTTCCACGCACATTACCGTGGTGTAGCTTGACGATGTGCAGCCCGTCAGCATGATGCAGAATATAACGGATAATATACAGAATATCTTCTTCATAATATCACTCCAGATTAAGCTTCTTGGACATAATATAATTTGTAAAATAACCCATAGCGCCATACAGTAAAAGCGTGAATACCGCGCTGAATATCATCAGCTTGTTAAATACTCCCATTACCTCAATAGGAGTGACATTTGGGTTGGCGGCAATTGAGAAATATCCTACCGCAAACATAAATACGGAGATTATTACCTGCGAAACGGTGTTTACAACGAAAAATGTTATGACCGCCATAAGGGTGCGGTGTCCGTTGAAAAGGCTGCCTACGGCTATGCAGAAGTAAATGTAGATAAGCAGCATGGCGGGGTAAAGAATCATTGTCACGGTGAAATATATCATCATAGTCCGTACGACTTTCTGCATGAAAATATCAAACTCATTCTGACCGCTGAACTCTTCCATAAAGCTGTGCCTTAGTTCATATATGATGTCGCTTATCCACGAAAAGCTGCAGGTCACAATGGATATGCCGATAGCTATTACAATAAGACTTAAAATAAACCAAATGTAGGAAGCGATTATCTTGGATACGATATGCTCCCAAGGCTTGACGGGCAGAGTGTGCATTAAATAGCCCTCGTCCTTGAAAAGGTTGTTGTTGAAGCGCACTATTGCAAAGACTACCACCATAAAAAGGGACACAATGCAGAGTATAACAAACAGCATTGCCATTAGGCTGCTGAAAACATCTATTATATCCCAGTCGCCAAGCTGTTTCAGACCCTTGTCAAAAAGAAGAAAGAATATTGCCGCGGCTATCGTGCCGATATATAATACCGCGTACTTGCGGTACTCGGCAAGCAGTTCATATTTCAAAAGTTTTCCTAACATGCGAATACCTCCCTGAATACCCCGTCTACGGACTTGCCGTATTTTTCACGCATTTCGTCCACGGACATATGCAAAACGAAATTGCTGTCCTTGATGAAAATTACCTCGTCCAGCACGCTCTCGATATCGCTGATAAGGTGGGTGGATATCATAACGGTGGAGTTTTCGCTGTAATTTTGCAGTATAGTATGCAGTATATAGTCTCTTGCGGCGGGGTCAACGCCGCCGATAGGCTCGTCGAGCAGGTAAAGCTCGGCGCTGCGGCTCATTACAAGAATAAGCTGCACCTTTTCCCGCGTGCCCTTGGACATGGATTTCAGCTTATCCTCGGGATTTATCTTCAGCCGCGCCAGCATTTCATATGCGGTCTCCGCCTTGAAGTCACTGTAAAAATCGCTGAAAAAGGATATCATCTCGCGGACCTTCATCCAGTCGTTAAGGTAGGTTCTTTCGGGGAGATAGGATACTATCTTCTTTGTTTCGATGCCGATGTTTTTGCCCGATACTGTAACTTCGCCGCTTGTGGGCGTAAGTATGCCGCTCAATATTTTTATAAGTGTGGTCTTGCCGCTGCCGTTGGGTCCCAGCAGACCTACTATTTTGCCCCTGCCAACTTCTATGCTGAAATTGTTCAGCGCCACCTTTTTGCCGTATGCTTTGGTGATATTTTTGCAGGATATAAGGCTGTCGCTGTTGTATATTGCTTCGCTGTCTGTTACAATATTGTTTTCTGTTTCGTTCATTGCTTCTCCCCCTGTGTTATGTGTTGATATGCTTTTTCAGCTGCTCAATGGCTTCCTCGGGCGAATATCCCAGATGGGACATTTTATCCAGAAACCATTCGATATGCTCTTGTGCAAGATCGTTCCGCAGCTGCACTATCTTCCCGCTGTCATCGGTGATATAACGTCCCGAGGTGCGCTGGGAATACACCAGACCGTCCCGCTCCAGCTCCGAGAGTGCCTTTTGCATGGTGTTGGGATTGACCTGTGCTTCCGCGGCAAGCTCCCTGACGGGCAGCAGCTTATCTCCTGCGTTATATTCGCCCACGGCTATGCTCAGCTTGATATGCTCGATTATCTGCTGATAAATGGGCGTGTTATCGTTAAAGTTCCAAGGCATTTTCCATATTGTCCTCCTTGCTTTGTATTATTGTATTACTTTCATAATACAATAATAACTCATTATCTTTCATTTGTCAAGGGGTTTTTGAAAAAAATTTTATTTTGATTTATATCGGGGCGTATTTTATGATACAGGCAGGATTTTCTTTATCGTTATACGGTGCGGAACGGCACTTTCTCTTTGTCGTATATGTATAAAAGCCGGTAAAAATATTGTACAATATCAATATATTTATTTTACCGAGCGCGGCTGTTTCGGCGATATATACAAATATATATGTATTATAGTCAATTTTACATTATCTTTTTTCGGGAGTGTGTGCTATAATATAAATCGGTAAGGAAAAGCGTACAAGCTCGACCTTAAATGGATAAAAATTTATTTATTATATATGGAGGTTGTTTATTATGGCAAGATTTACATTACCAAGAGACCTTTATCATGGTAAGGGTGCACTTGAAAACTTAAAGACCCTCAAGGGCACAAAGGCTATGATAGTTGTAGGCGGCGGCTCCATGAAGCGCAACGGCTTCTTACAGCGCGCTGAGGCTTACCTCAAGGAAGCAGGCATGGAGGTCGCTCTTTATGAGGGCGTTGAGCCCGATCCCTCCGTTACTACGGTAATGAAGGGCGCAGACGCTATGCTGAAATTCCAGCCCGACTGGATCGTTGCAATCGGCGGCGGCTCACCTATCGACGCTGCAAAGGCTATGTGGATAAAGTATGAGTATCCCGAGTGCACATTCGAGGATATGTGCAAGGTGTTCGGTATCCCCGAGCTGCGCAAGAAGGCTCACTTCTGCGCTATCTCCTCCACATCGGGCACAGCTACAGAGGTAACTGCATTCTCCATTATCACCGACTATGACAAGGGTATCAAGTATCCTATCGCAGACTTCGAGATCACTCCCGATGTTGCAATCGTTGACCCCGACCTTGCCGAGACAATGCCTCAGAAGCTTGTTGCTCACACAGGTATGGACGCTATGACTCACGCTGTTGAGGCGTATGTTTCCACAGCAAACAGCCCCTATGCAGACGCTCTTGCTATCCACGCTATCGAGATGATACAGGCTGACCTTGTTAAGTCATACAACGGCGATATGGCTTGCCGCGACCGTATGCACGATGCACAGTGCCTTGCAGGTATGTCCTTCTCCAATGCGCTCCTCGGTATCGTACATTCCATGGCTCACAAGACAGGCGCAGCATTTGCAGACTACGGCGCACACATTATCCACGGCGCTGCAAACGCAATGTACCTCCCCAAGGTAATCAAGTTCAACGCAAAGGATCCCGAAGCTAAGAAGCGTTACGGCGTTATCGCAGACTATATGCACTTGGGCGGAAACAGCGACGATGAAAAGGTTGACCTCCTCATCAAGTACCTCCGCGGCATGAACGACGCGCTGAATATCCCTCACTGCATCAAGAACTACGGCGCAGACAGCTATCCCACAGAGCAGGGCTTTGTTCCCGAGAATGTATTCCTGGAGAGACTTCCCGAGATAGCAAAGAACGCTATCGGCGACGCCTGCACAGGCTCCAACCCCCGTCAGCCCTCTCAGGAGGAGATGGAGAAGCTGCTTAAGTGCTGCTACTACGATACGGAAGTTGATTTCTGATTTGACTTTATTGTACAATTTACATAAAGTGCCATCGGTCTTTGACCGAATATCCCCTAAATCATCCCTAAACGCAAAAATACCGCCCGATTTGTTCGAGCGGTATTTTTGTATATGTATAGCAATCAAAAAAATTCTTGCCTCTTGCCTCTGAATATCTTGTTTCTAATAGGGCATAAAAATAACCGTCCAAAACTTTCCACAGTCGACGGTTATTTTTATTTAACCAAAAACTAAGGGGGAGCAGCCGTTCTGTCGGCGCTCTTTCTGTTTATATTATACACCAATGCGGTGAATTTGTCAAGGGGTCATTCGTTTTTGTCGGATATTTTGCCAAGCAGACGCATTTTCAACGCACGCAGCTTTGACATCTGACGGGAATTGTATATCACGCCCAATATGAGCACGCCTGTCATTATGCCAAGGCAAAGTCCCGAGAGAAAATCGAGAATAGCCGAAGGCTCGCCTGTATCCGCGAAAAGCAGTATCATATATCCTGCCGCCGCCATAAGTCCCGCTATGAAGAAATAGCCTATCTTTCGTGAGAAATCCATTTTCTCCCTGTTGCTGTAATCCGCCGCTTTAAGTACGGTCTCCCGTGTTTCCTTATCCATCTGTACATCTTTCCTTTCACCGTCTAAAATTTCACGCAGCTCTACATTATAGTAGTCTGCAAGCTGAATGAGTATATCCAGGTCGGGCAGATTTGTCCCCGTTTCCCAGCGTGATACGCTCCTGTTGGAAACGCCCGTAAGCTCTGCCAGCTGCTCCTGGGTGATGCCCTTGTCCTTGCGCAGCTCTTTTAGAAAGCTGCCTATCT
>JBJEQM010000346.1:0-5082 GCA_051881755.1 Oscillospiraceae bacterium | reverse complement strand
TCCGTCATATTCCATCTGCCGTTCAATGTCTGTATCATAATTTCGGGTATAGCGCTTTTGCGCCTGTCTCCTTTCCAAAAATATGAGTATACTGCCGCATATTAATAATAACACATATTTGGATTTTTTTCAATAGCTTTGATATTTTATTTTTCGCATTACTCACGTTCACATTATATCCATGAAATACCTTTGCGAATATGATATAATATAACATACAGCTATGAAAGGAGGACCGCCCCGCGGTCTTAAATATATGAAGCAAAGAAATATATTATGCGTGTTCCTTGCGTGCCTGTTTACATTGTATGTTCTTCCAATGGCGGCTTATGCCGATGAGGGAAAGACCGTCAGGGTGGCAATGCTGGAATATCCCAACTACATATCCACCGGCGATGACGGCGAGCCATACGGCTATGCCTGCGAATATCTGGACGAGATAGCAAATTATACCGGCTGGACGTATGAATATGTCCCCGTTACCTTTTCCGAGGCGCTGGAAATGCTGGAAAAAGGGGAGATAGATATTGTGCCCGGCAGCCAGTATACTCCCGAACGCGCGGAAAAATACGACTACTCCGACCTTGCCATGGGCGTCGGCGGAACGGTCATATGTGTGCCCGCCGACTGCGATAAGTACGCCTATAACGATTTTACAGGCTTCTCCGACATGAAGATAGCCGCCCTGCAGGGCTCGGCAAGAATACAGCAGACCAAGGATATCTTCGCCGAAAATGGCGTTTCCGCCGATATAATACCATACCCTACCGATGCCGACGCAAAGAAAGCCGTTGCCGACGGTGAAGCGGACGCGCTGCTCATGAGCAGCATACGCTGCGAGGAGAATTATAAAATAATAGCGGACATCAGCTATACGCCGCTGTATTTTACGGTCAATCCCCATGACAGATCCATAAAAAATGGTATCGACTACGCTCAGCAGCAGATACATTTTTACAGCCCTTACTATGAAAACGAGCTTAACGAGAAGTACTACGGAAGTGTTATGTCCGGCGTTGTGTTTACCGCTGCCGAAAGACAGTATATCGAGGAACACCCCACGGTGGCTGTTGCATATGCCGATGGACGTTTTCCCTTTACCACGGCATACGACGGCGAGCCTGCGGGAATTGCCGTGGAGGTACTCGACGCCGTTTCGCAGATATGCGGCATAGAATTTACATTTGAAAACGCCGACGAAAATGAAAAGATATCAGACTGCTTAAAGCGCACAGGCTGCAGCATTTATGCAGGCGTTACCGAAAGAAGGGTCAGCGTTTCCGCGCCCGAGCTGCAGGTCTCCGATGTGTATTATTCCTCCTATGAGACCCTGTTCAGCGCTAAAAATGAGATGATAACAAGCGACAGCACAGGCGTTGTTGCTGTTGCGCGGACATACAGCGGCAGCGAGAGCGCCCTTGCGGAGCTGTTCCCAAATGTGACCTTCCGTTACTACAATACGTCGGCGGAAGTCTTTACAGCCGTCGCCTCCGGAGAAGCGGACTATGCCGCGGAGAATATACTTATGGCAGACTATCTCCGACAGAAGCCTGCATTTTCCGATATGACGGAGGCTTCCTCTTCCCGCGTGCGTCAGGCATTTGTGTATGCGTTTTCGCAGGATACCGACCCGCGGCTCATATCCATAATAAACAAGTCCCTTGCCCGTATAAGCTCCGACGATATTTCTCATATTGTATCAAGCTTTGTCAGCGAGCACCGCTATGAATTTACTCTCGCCGACATTATCAGGCATAATCTTGCCGCCATATGTATCACAGCCGTTATTATCATTATGGTCGTCGCACTTGTTTTCCTGTGGGGAGCATACAGGGAAAAGAACCGCCGCCGTCTTTCCGCCATGAACGCCAAGCTTGAGGAAGCCGTTGCCGACGCAAACCGCGCCACAAAGCTGAAAAACGCGTTCATCACCAGAATGAACTGCAGTATACTCGCTCCGCTGAACGAGATAACGGAGCTGTCGGCGGAAGCGGAGTCTTTCGCTCCCGACAATGACAGGCTTACCGATCATATGCACAGTATACGCGAGCGCTCGGAAATAATGCTGGAGCTTGTCAGCGCATACCTGAACTACTCCGACGCCGAAGAGGGAAATATCCGATTCAGCCGCGAGCCTGTGGAGATAAGACCGTTCATGCGCGAAATATCCTCTGCGGTGTTTGATACCGTCAGGGCGAAGAATATCGGCTTTGCCGTCAACACACGGGGCTTCACCTGCAAGAGCATTTACTGCGACAGGAAATATACAAAATATATCTTTACCACACTTATAAAATGCGCCGCAAGGTTTACTCCCAAGGGCGGAAAAATATCCCTTGAATTTGAGCAGACCGCCGATTACGGCTCCAAGATACAGATAACCGCCGCCATATCCGACAACGGCACCGGCATGACCGCCGAAGAGCAGCTGCACGCTTTCAGCCCCATGGACGATCATGAACGCGGCAGCGAGCTGAGCCGAGATATAACCGAGCTGGAGCTTGCCGCCGTCAAAGCCATTGTTGAGCAGACGGGCGGAGTGCTCTCCGTGGAGAGCCGCAAAAACGGTGGCACAAGGATAACCATTACCGCCGACTATGACAAGTACGCCGATATTGTCGGCGACTATGCGGAGGATATAAATATCGCTCCCAAGGTGAAAAAATAGCATGAAAAAAGCAGCCCTGTTCGGTACAGAGCTGCTTTTGCGTTATATATTATTTTACGAAAAATGCCGCAATATTTGCAAACAGAGCGCTTACGCCCTCAAACCATTCGGGATACTGTTCGTAGTACATATTATAATACTGATCGTACAGCTCGGGGCTGTAATCCTTGATGAACTGCATCATTTCGGACATACCGCCGCCCTCCATCATGTTCACTACCACAACGATAGCCAGAATGAAAATTATAACTGCGATAACCAGCGATATAACGGAGGTGACTATGCCTGCGGTGGACATTCCCTTGCCGACGGGATAATGCTTGGATTTATATATTGCGCCAAGAACGATTCCCACGATGGGCAGCACAAAGAGCAGCGGGAACATGAACATAAACATTACGCTCATAATGGAGATTATGCCGATGACCAGCGAAGCGACCGCCATTCCCGTGGGGTAGATCATCTGCTGAATGCCGTCCTGATTATATCCGCCATAGCCGCCGTTCTGCGGAGCATAGGGGTCGTAATTCTGCTGCGCATAGGGGTCGGGCTGACTGTATGCTCCGTTTGCATAAGGGTCGGGCTGCGGGTCGGCAGGCTGTGTATACGGGTCGGGCTGTGTATAAGGGTCGGGCTGACTCTGTGGCTGTGGCTGAGGCTCGCCGTTCTGTCCCGAGAAGCTTTCCTCGCCGAAATTCTTGTTGTTATTATTCATATCGTCCATATAACATTTCCTTTCTGAAGCCGCACAAGATATGGCGCTTTTTTTCTAAAAAGTAATTATAGCAAATATTTTAATAAATTGCAATAGTTTTTTCAAAAATATCATTTGAAGCTCGCTGTTTTTTCAAAATCCATACTGCCTCCGAAAATATCAAGAGCGCTGCCAACGGTAAAATCAAGTCTGCCGTTACCGAGGGCTTTAAGCTGCTCCAGATGCTCAAAGGAGCCGATTCCGCCTGCATAGGTGACGGGCAGCTTTCCCCAGTCCCCAAGCAGCTTGGCTACGCCGCTTTCGATGCCCCGAGCCTTGCCCTCCGCGTCCACGGCGTGGACAAGAAATTCGTCACAGTATCCCGCCAGCATATCCGGCACGGACTCGTCCAGCTTCACCGATGTAAACTTCTGCCAGCGGTCGGTGACAATATAATACTCTCCGTCCTCTCTGCGGCGGCAGGACAGGTCAAGCACCAGCCGCTCTCTGCCCGTGACGGCGCACAGGCGGCGCAGGTTGTCAAAGCTTATCTCTCCGTTTTTGAACACATACGACGTCACGATAACGTGGGAAGCGCCCGCGTCAAGATACTCCTTTGCATTGTCCGCCGTGATACCGCCGCCGACCTGCAAGCCGCCCGGATATTTTTTCAGCGCGGCAAATGCCTGCGCACGGTCGGCTTCGTAGTATTCCGTGCCTGCGGCGTTGAGGATAATAATGTGTCCGCCGCTAAGTCCTCGGGAGCGGTAAAGCTCCGCGTAATGCTCCGCGCCGTACTCCGACACAAAATTTTCGTCCGCGGCGTTGTTTTTGTCCGCAAGGCTCCCTCCGACTATCTGTTTTACCTTTCCGTTGTGGATATCTATACACGGTCTGAATTTCATATATTGCACAAAACCTTTCTTATATATTTGGACATATGATAGAAATATACAATTATAACGAGGATCCTTTTGTATATATGTAGAAAAATAACTGTATTAATTATACACTTTTATCAGAAATTTTGCAATTATTCTTTTAACGATTGACTTTTTATATGGTTTAGTGATATAATTTTATATATATATTGAAGAAATTTATATGTTTTTATATTGCCAATAAGTAAAATTACTATATCAGCATCACGCTGCAAAAATATATCTATAGGAGGATGGTTATGGATCAGCAGTTTAATTACGGCAGCTATGCCAGCTTTAAGCAGACGGTCGCTGAGCTTACCGAGAGCCTTGTACAACTCAGGGATTACAGCGAGGAACTTGATCTGAAAAATACCGCGAAGTCTATTTCCGACACGATCGACAAAATTGCCGACGAGCATTTTGAGGTTGCCATCGTGGGCGAGTTCAAGCGCGGTAAGAGCACCCTTATCAACGCTCTGCTGGGCGAAGAGGTTCTCCCCGCGGACGTTCTGCCTGCAACGGCGACTCTCAACAGAGTGACCTACAGCGAGACCCCTTACGTTGAGGTAGAGTACAAGGACGGCGCCAGCGAAAAGGTCGATATCGACAAGCTTGCCGACTATGTCACAAAGCTTTCCTATGAATCGGAAAAGCGCGCCGAGACCGTCAAGCAGGCAACCGTTTACTATGCGACGGACTTCTGCCGCAACAACGTCGATATTATCGACACACCGGGTCTTAACGATGACGAGCAGATGACCAACGTGACCCTGTCCATTCTGCCCGAGATCGACGCT
>JBJEQM010000345.1:0-5087 GCA_051881755.1 Oscillospiraceae bacterium | reverse complement strand
CGTGCCGAACAGCAGCTCGCCCCGTTTCGCCCTTTCCCGCGCTCCGTCCACATTGTCAAGGATATATTTCAGCTTTGTGGCGGAGAAATATGGGTCAATGAGCAGACCCGTCCTGCTGCTGAAAAACTCCGTCAGACCTTGCTCTTTCAGCTTGGCGCACATTTCCGCCGTCCGTCGGCACTGCCATACAATGGCGTTGCAGACAGGTCTGCCCGTGTCCTTTTCCCACACGATAACAGTCTCGCGCTGGTTCGTTATGCCGATGGCGGCAATATCGGAGGAGTCCGCTCCCGCCATAAGCATGGCTTCCTTGGCAACGCCCATCTGCGCCGCCCATATCTCCACGGGGTCGTGCTCCACCCAACCGGGCTTGGGGTAATACTGTGTAAATTCCTTCTGCGCCTTGCTTACCTCCGCGCCGTTTTTGTCGAAAAGGATACACCGCGACGACGTTGTACCTTGGTCAAGAGCCATAATATATTTCATATCAGATATTCCTCGATCGTATCAGCAATGAATGTGTATGAATTTTTCGTGCCGAAATTCTGCGGCTTTATATTGCCGTACATCAGCAGCGGCACGCACTCGCGGGTGTGGTCGGTACCCTTGAAATCGGGGTCGCAGCCGTGGTCGGCGGTGATAATGAGCATATCCTCGGGACGGAGCTTATCCATCAGCTCCCCGAGCCTTGTATCAAATTCGTTCAGCGCCGCAGCATAGCCCTCGGCGTTCCTGCGATGACCGTATACCATGTCAAAATCCACCAGATTTACAAAACAAAGACCGTTAAAGTCCCTGTCGGCATATTCAAGGGTCTTATCCATACCGTCGGCGTTATTTTTCGTGCGGACATACTCCGTAATACCCTGTCCTGCGAAAATATCGTATATCTTGCCCACCGCGATAACGTCCTTGCCTGCGCCGCTTATGCGGTCGAGCATGGTATCACGGGGCGGCACAAGGGAGAAATCGTGACGGTTTGATGTGCGCACAAAGTCGGGATACTGCCCCGTAAAGGGACGTGCGATAACTCTGCCTACGCCGTATTTACCGCGAAGCACCTTTCGCGCGATACGGCATATCTCATACAGCCTGTCAACGGGTACGATATCCTCGTGAGCGGCTATCTGGAACACGCTGTCGGCGGAGGTGTATACAATAAGCGCCCCCGTTTCCATATGCTCTCTGCCGTAGTCCTTTATGACCTCCGTGCCCGAGTACGCCTTGTTGCAGATGACCTTAACGCCTGCTTCGCGGCAAAATTCGCCGAGAATTTCATCGGGGAAGCCGTCGGGGAAAACGGGCAGCGGCTCTTCCGATATAACGCCCGCAATTTCCCAATGTCCGATAGTTGTGTCCTTGCCCGCCGAAGCCTCCGCAAGACGTCCGTATGCTCCCTCGGGCGACTTCAGCGGCGCGCCGAAGCACATTCCGTCAATATTGCATAGTCCCAGCTTTATCATGTTGGGCAGGCAGAGCGTGCCTGTCTTGTAGCAGGAGAACATGGTATTTGCGCCCGCGTCGCCGAACCTTTCCGCGTCGGGAGCGCCGCCGATGCCTGCGCTGTCGAGAACGATAAGAAATACTCGCTTCATAATATATCCTTTCGTTTTACGCCGATATACCCAGCTTGTTCAGGAAGTCTTTCTGACTATTGGGCACCTGAGATATGTCGGTAAAATATTTTGAAAGCTTGGTATTTGGGTAGTAAATATCCATTGTAAAGGTAAGAGCATTGTCGTCGGCGGAATAGGTGTAGCCTTCGGTGACTATCTTGGTCTTGGTCTTGTTCTGAGCGGCGCTTAAAATATCGAAAAGCATTTTTCCTTTCTCGGCTGTAAAAGCCTTAATGGCGCTGTCGTAGGCAGACTTGGTCTCAAACTGAATGGTGTAGGAAAGCTTATTTGAGTTCGCCGCCTTGGCGATGCCCGAGGTCAGCAGCGATTTTGCTTCGGCGGTATCCTTGGCGGAGTGACCGTAGACCTTGTAATATGTCTTGCTTGAGTCCTCGGCAGCGGGTATTTCGTAATCGCACGGGTCTGCCTTGTGGCTGCTGCTGAACTGGCTGTCGGACGCCATAAAGTATGCATAGGAAAGATTTTCCTTGTCGTTAGAGACAGGGTCGTCCCATGTAACGTCTACATTATACCATTTTTTGTTATAATATACCTTGTTCCACATATGATTTTCGCCGCCTGCGACCCCGATGACGTTGACGGTGCGTATACCTGCGCGGCTGCAAAGGAACGCAAACGCCTTGGAGTAGCCGTCGCACTTTGCCTTTTTCTTGCCCAGCGCGCCGTAAGCTATATCTGCGGAGGTGGTACTTTTGTCATAGGAGCAGCGGCTAATGATATAATCGTGAATGGTCTTTATCTTGGTGTATATTTTTGTATCATTGTCAAATTTGGCGAGGACGGTCTCCGCCTGCTTTTCCAGATATTCCATAATCTGCGCGCAGCTGTCCTTGCTGTATCTGTATTTGAAGTACACCACCGTATAGGAGGAGTATATCTCCGCGCTGAAATCGCTTATGTTGAAGCACTGTACGTCGTAGTAATACATTGTGGTGGCAAGCTTCTGGAGGGTATCTCCGTTTATTTTTGCATTTAGTTTGACAGATTTTTTCTGAGCCAGAACGGCGCTTTTCATTTTATCGTACCAGCCCTGTTCCTTTTCGCTGAGCTGACTGTAATAGTATGGTTTGTTCAGCACGGCAGCGTCTGCGGATATTGCAAGCTGCTCGCCTATGGGACAGCATACTATACCGAGTACGGTCACAAGGGATAAGAATAATGATATAAACTTTTTCATTGGCGGACCCTCCATGATGTGTAAAATATATTACCCTTAAATATTAACATATATTATTCTATTTGTCAAAATATTTTTTAAAAAACAAAAGGGGCGCTGCCGTGAAAGACAGCGCCCCCAATGCGGTTTACGCAAATAGAAAGCTTATTACTTGCTGAGTCTTGCTTCAAGATTGTCAAGCTGCTCTGTGATCTCCTTGGGCAGCTTGTCGCCGAATGCCTTGTAGAACTCGCGGAGGTCTTCTACTTCAGCCTTCCAGAGGTCCTTATCAACATCGAGAAGCTCGTCCAGTATCTCGGGAGTGATCTGATCTTCGATGCCCTTGAGGTTAAGATCGGACTTCTTGGGGAGGTAGCCGATAGCTGTCTCCTCAGCGTCAACAGTACCCTCGCAGCGCTTGATGATCCAGTCGAGAACTCTCATGTTATCACCGAAGCCGGGCCAGATAAAGTTGCCGTCCTTGTCCTGCTTGAACCAGTTTACGTTGAAGATCTTAGGAGCCTTGTCGCCCAGAACCTTGCCCATTTCGATCCAGTGAGCCCAGTAATCGCCCATGTGGTAGCCGCAGAAAGGCTTCATAGCCATAGGATCGTGACGGAGCACGCCTACTGCGCCTGTTGCAGCAGCCGTTGTCTCGGAGGAAACAGCGGAGCCGATGAATGTACCGTGATTCCAGTCGAAGGACTGATATACCAGCGGAGTGGTCTTTGCACGTCTGCCGCCGAAGATGATAGCGGAAACGGGCACGCCCTTAGGATTGTTGAACTCGGAGGAGATGCAGGGGCAGTTGATAGCGGGAGCTGTGAAACGGGAGTTGGGGTGAGCCAGCTTCTGAGGCTTGCCGTCAGCGCCCTTAACGGATGTATATTCAACGCCGTTTACCTTAGCGCCCTTCCACTCTGTTGCGTCAACGGGAGGATTCTTGTCCAGACCTTCCCACCAAACGGTGTTGTCTGCATTGTTGAGAGCAACGTTTGTGAAGATAGTGTTCTTCATTGTGGAAGCAAGAGCGTTGTGATTGGACTTGTCGTTTGTGCCGGGAGCAACGCCGAAGAAGCCGTTCTCGGGATTGATAGCATAAAGTCTGCCGTCGTCGCCGGGCTTCATCCAAGCGATATCGTCGCCTACTGTGAATACTTCATAGCCCATATCGCGGTATTCCTGAGGAGGAATGAGCATTGCAAGGTTTGTCTTGCCGCAGGCGGAGGGGAATGCGGCAGTGATGTACTTGATATCGCCGTCGGGCTTCTTAACGCCCAGAATAAGCATATGTTCAGCCATCCAGCCCTCGTTCTTGCCCTGATAGGAAGCAATACGCAGAGCGAAGCACTTCTTGCCGAGAAGAACGTTTCCGCCGTATGCGGAGTTGATGGACCAGATAGTGTTGTCCTCGGGGAAGTGAACGATGTATCTCTTCTCGGGGTCAACGTCAGCCTTGGAATGGAGACCTCTTACAAAGTCGTCGGAAGTATCGCCCAGGTTCTCGAAAGCAGCCTTGCCCATTCTTGTCATGATGTTCATGTTGAGAACAACATAGATGGAGTCTGTCAGCTCAACGCCTACCTTAGCGAGAGGGGAGCCGATAGGACCCATGGAGTAAGGGATAACGTACATTGTTCTGCCCTTCATAACACCGTCGTAGAGAGGTGTGAGCTTAGCGTACATTTCCTTGGGGTCGCACCAGTTGTTTGTAGGGCCTGCGTCCTCCTTGTTGCGGCAGCAGATAAAGGTTCTGTCCTCAACACGGGCAACGTCGTTGGCGCGTGTTCTGTGATAAAGGCATCCGGGAAGCTTCTCCTGGTTGAGTCTGTACATCTTGTCCCAGCTGTCGTCGGGAAGAGCGCATACCTCGTCTGTGAGAGCGTCAAGCTGCTCCTTGGAGCCATCGATCCAAACTACCTTATCGGGCTTTGTCAGAGCGATCATTTCTTCGACCCACTTATTAACGTTAGGGTTCTTTGTAAGTGACATAATCAGCAACTCCTTAATTTTATATTGTACCGCAGAACGGTATTTGACCGAATATTTTATATTGTCATAAAAAATATTCAAATTTACCACACATACTATTATACAGAATTTTCGTCAATAAGTCAAGAGAAAAAACAAAATTTAATCGTTAATTTTCACAAATCAGACAGGTACAATATATAAAGTATATATAATATACAATATTTGTTAAAACATTAACAAAATTAGTGCTTTATCCGAAGAAAATATACAGTATCATGGCGGCGGAGAGCATAATGACAGCCGCCGAGACAAGGCGCACC
>JBJEQM010000344.1:0-5090 GCA_051881755.1 Oscillospiraceae bacterium | reverse complement strand
ACATCTTACTCAATTCTCCCCAGCATAGCTGGGGGATTGAGTTTTTCATTCAATACAGAATTTAATTTTTGAAATATCATAGAAAAATAATAAAACCTCTTGACAAAAGTATAACGATGTAGTATTATTGTATTAATCACTTAATACACAAGGAGCTGATACAACATCATGGCAAATGTACTTGAAGTAAAAGAGCTTTCCAAAAAGTACCCCAAGCGGGACGTTTTCGCTGCCGAGAACGTGTCCTTTGAGGTTGAGGAGGGCGAGATCTTCGCGCTTATCGGACCCAACGGCGCGGGAAAAACTACAACTATCCGCATGATATCAACGCTTATACAGCCTACCTCGGGCGACGCTTTCGTTGCAGGACACAGCATCATAAAAGAGCCCGACAAGGTGCGCGCAAATATAACCTACCTCCCCGACGAGGCAGGCGCTTACAAGACCATGACGGGAAGAAAGTACCTCTACTTTATGGCGGGACTTTTTTCGGGTGATAGGGAGACCGTGGAAAAATATGTCCGCCGCGGCGAGCAGATATGCGGTCTGGGCGACCGCCTTGACGACAAGATAGGCGGCTATTCCAGAGGTATGATAAGGAAGCTGCTGCTGTCCCGCGCCGTAATGACCGAGCCAAAGCTGGCTATTATGGACGAAGCCACCTCAGGTCTGGACGTTATAAACGCGCTGGAGATACGCAAAATGATAAAGGGTCTTGCCAAGGAGCAGGGTATGTCTTTCCTGCTTTCCTCACATAATATGCTGGAGATCGAGTATCTGTCCGACCGCGTCGGCATCATCACCAACGGTCACCTTATGGTAACGGGCAGGATAGACGAGTTAAAGGAGCGTTACGGCGCTGCCAATCTTGAAGAGGTATTTGAAAGGGTGGTGCTGGAAAATGAAGTTCGGTAATCTTCTTAAAAAGGAGCTTGGTGAGCTTATCACCAAGCAGGCGATAATAAGCATGGTATTTATGCTTGTTCTGTTTATTTTCCTCGGACAGATAATGGGCGGCGCTATGGAGGAAAGCTTCAATACCTCCACCATTACGGTCTGCAACCGCGACGACAGCGCTCTTACCGAGGAGATACTTGCCAAAGTGACCTCCGACGGCGCAACCGAGATAAACTATGTTGACGTACAGAGCGACGATTATCCTGCCGAGCTGGAACGTCTCGGCATCAAGAATGTTATCATTATCCCCGAGAATTTCGGAAAAAGTATACTGGAGGATAAGCAGCCTGCGGATATAATCTACGCAAGCACACTGTCAACAGGCGGACTTTCCGCGTCCATGTCCACCGTATCATCAAGCGATATGGTGGCGGCGATACAGAACGCCGCTACGGACGAGATAATGCTTAAGACCTACGGTATGTCCGACGAGGAGATAGCGCGAGTTAAGGAACCTGCTCAGCTGATAGAGTACACCGTCTCGGGCGGAAAGACCGCAATGATATCCGCGGCAAATTTGCAGGGGCTTATGATGACACAGTCCATGATAGCGCCCTTTGTAATATTCTTCCTGCTGCTTATGGCGGCGCAGATGATAATGACCGCCATATCCACCGAAAAGATAGACAAAACCCTGGAGACCCTGCTCTCCACTCCCGTATCCAGAATGACCGTGCTTATGGCGAAAATGACGGCGGCTGTTATCTCCGCGCTGCTTAACGCGGTGGTAATGACCGTGGGCATGGGCTTCTATATGGGCGGCATGATGGGCAGTCTCACAGAAGAGCTCAACGGCATCGTGGACAGCGCCGCAGAATCGGGCACAGGCGCGGTCTCCGCGGTACAGGCAATGAACGAGCTTGGTCTGACCATCACTCCGGGCATGATACTGCTGTTCGGACTTCAGCTGTTCTTCACCGTCGCCATCGGTCTTGCCATATCCCTTATCCTCGGCGCAATGGCTACCGACGTAAAATCCGTCCAGACCCTCACGCTGCCCATTATGATAGTGGTAATGATACCCTTCTTTATCACCATGTTCATGGATATAAACTCCATGTCTCCCGTGTTCAAGACCATAATGTTCCTTATCCCGTTCACACATTCCTATACGGCATTGACAAATCTCATGAACGGTGATATGATTATATATTGGGCGGGACTTGCGTATCAGATACTTTTCTTCTGCGTATGTATGTATCTTGCGGTGAAGATGTTCACCACCGACAAGCTGTTTACAATGTCCGTTGCCGCAGGCGGCAGGAAAAAGGGCGGACTTTCCGCAAAGAAGCCCGACGCCAATAAAGAGTAAGGAGAGCGTTTCAATGAAGCTTAGGGAAGAGCGTTTCAAGCCGAAACGGCGCCGAAACGGTATGCTGAGATTTACATCCGTATTTGCCTGCGCGGCAGTAGCGGCAATGTGGCTGTTCGGAGATCGGTTCGGACTTGATTTTCCCACGCTTTGTATCTATACGGGGCTTGGGCTGCTGATAATATCGCCGTCGCTGCTGAACATGAGCCGCGAGCGCAGATTGCGTCGGGAGGAAAAGCACAACGAGGAGCTTCGGAAAATGATAGGCAAAGAGGACAACTCTATGTTCTTCCGATAAAAATACAAGCGGACTTCTGCACATATTCCTGTGCGATGTCCGCTTTTTTTGAAAAATATATTGCAATATTTCAAACGATATGGTATAATAATATTAAAATTTTACCAATTATGGGAGGCTGAGCTGAATGGACAGCAAAAATAAAATAAGGATAACCGCGGACTGCGTGTGCGACCTCCCCGCAGAATATCTGCGGCCTTTGGAAGTTAACGCCATCTACTTTTACATTGACACCGACACGGGGCGCTTCCGCGACGGTGACGAGATAACTTCGGCAAACCTGCTGGAATATCTTGAATCGGGAGGAAAAAAAGCGCTGACAATGGCTCCCTCCGTTGAAGAATATACAAGCTTTTTCGAGGAAAATCTCCGCGGCTGCGACGAGATAATACACATCTGCGTAAGCTCCTGCATAAGCCTGTCATACCAGAATTCCTCCATTGCGGCTTCGGAACTGAGCAAGGACGGTAAAAAAATACATATCGTAAATTCAAAGCATCTCTCAACGGGAATGGGACATCTCATCATAAAGGCGGCATCTATGCAGCGGGACGGCGCGTCTGCCGACGAGATCATCGCCGAGCTAAATGACATGATACCGCGCATCTCCACAACGTTCATCACCGTCAACGCCGATTACCTTTACCGCAACGGACGTGTAAGCAAGCTTGTGAAAAATGTATGCTCTATAATGGGTATCCACCCTGTCCTCCACATGAAAGACGGGGAAATCAAGCTGAAAAATATCCGTTTGGGCAATTACCGCAAGGCATATATGCGGTATATCAACAGCGAGCTTCGCAATGCCGCCAAGATCGACCGCCGGCGCATTTTCATCACCCATGCGGGCTGTACGGCAAAGGATATAGGCATAATAAAGGACTGCGTGAACAAGAAGTGCAGCTTTGATGAAGTCATGGTCACCAAGGCTTCCGCCACCATATCCAGCAACTGCGGCTCCGGTACGTTCGGGGTGTTGTTTTTAAGGAACAGCTGAAAAAGGCTGCTGCATGACATTAAAAATGTCCGTGCAGCAGCCGTTTTTATTATATTATACTAATTCTTATAGCAAGACACAAAAATAGACTGACAAAAGGAGGCTGGGACAAAGCTTGAACGAACCCGCAGGCAGGCTTGCCGCCTGTCAAGGGTGAGTGACGACACTATTCAAGCTTTGTCCCGCCGAACTTGGCAGGATATTTTTGTGGATTGCTATAGTATTAATTACTCTACGACCTTTTTGCCGAAAAGCTCCGAGCCGTCCATACGGGCGATGCCGTAGTCTATCTTCACCTTTCCGCCCGTGTAAAGCTTGTTGAAGCAGTCGATTATCCTGTTTGCCACCATGTCGCCGTTCTCCTGATTGGCGTCCATGAGAATAACGATTATCTGCTTGCTGGAGTATCTGGTGGAAACGTCCGAGCGGCGCAGAGAGGTGTATATCGCCTTTTCCAGCAGCTCCAGAGCCAGCTCCGTCTCGGAGACCTCCGTCTCCTGACCGCTGATGTCGCTTACCGTGAAAAGCACCGTCTGTACGTCGCGGCTGTTGCGCTCCACAAAGCGGCGTATAAAATTGTATACATGGTGGAAGCTGTCAAAATCCAGCAGATATGCTCCCCTGCCGCTGTCGGCGCGGCTCATGAACTCGCGCAGATAGTTCAGGTCAACGGTCTTTGCGCCGCGGCTGTGCTCCGCCTGTACCTTGTCGCTGAAGAAATGGTAGGAATTTTTGCCGTTCTGCTTTACATAATACAGCGCCTTATCCGCCGAATTATACAGCTTGTTGAAATCCGTGCCGTCCTCGGGAGTCTGGGCGATGCCGATGGATACCGAGGAGTTTGTCTCGAACTTGCACTCCTCCAGCTTCAGGCAAAGGTCGGAAATGATATCCCCCGCCCTGTTGCCGATCTCGCTCTTTGACGTAAGTCCCTTGGCAAAAACAATGAACTCGTCGCCGCCGATACGGCAGAGCACGTCCTCTTCCTCCGCGTATTTTCTCAAAGTATCCGCAAACATTTTCAGCGTGCGGTCGCCTGCGATATGACCGTAGTTGTCGTTGATAGCCTTGAAGTTGTCCATATCTATCATCATCAGCGCGCCCTTAACGCCCTGTGATATCATCTCGTTTACCGTTTCCTCGGTGTGGGCTCTGTTCCAAAGACCCGTAAGCGCGTCCTGACGGGACTTGCTCTTCATATCGGAGACCTCCTTGGTCTTCTGCTCCAGCCTGTCCGCAAGACTGCGGCGGAGATCCTCCAGCTCCAGTACCCTGCCTATTCTGGACAGCATTACCTCGGGAACAAAGGGCTTGGCGATAAAATCCACGGCACCCTCCTTAAAGCAGCGGGTCTCCGTCTCGGCAAAGTTATCCGCCGTAAGGAAGATAACGGGTATATTTTGGCAGCGCTCGATCTTGCGGATATGCTCCAGCACCTCAAAGCCGTCCATTTCGGGCATATTGATATCCAGCAGTATGATATCGCACTCTCCGCTCTCCAGATAGGTCAGCGCCTGCGTGCCCTT
>JBJEQM010000343.1:0-5095 GCA_051881755.1 Oscillospiraceae bacterium | reverse complement strand
AAGGGGAGTGGACCTATGATGACTGTAAAGAAAAAGATCATTCTTAACGAAGTCATAACCGTTGTTATCGCTTTGCTCCTTATAGCAGGCATATGCTCCAATTCAAACTATCACGCAGTCATGGAGACCGTTGAGACCAGCATGACGGATTCAGCCCAGATAGCGGCAGAAAGCGTAAGCTGGGAGATAAAGGCTCTGATCAATATTGCCTATGACGCAGGCTGTGATATACGTCTTGCCAGCAGCAGCACCCCTTCCGATGTAAAGCAGCAGCTGCTGGATCAGCGCGTGGAGCACTTCGGCTTATCAAGAGCCAACCTTATCGACAGCTCCGGCATGGGACTTAACGGCACTGATTACAGCGACCGCGATTATTTCAAAAACGCCATGAACGGCGAAGTGACCATCACCGAACCTATCGTCGCAAAATCCACGGGCGAGCTTGCCATTATAATCGGCGTTCCTCTGTGGGAGGGCGGAGATATAGGCGGCAAGTCTGTCGGCTGTATCTATTTTGTACCCGACGAAGAATTTCTCAACGATATGATGCGCACTATCCACATCAGCGAAAACAGCGCCGCATATATCATAGATAAAAACGGCAACACTATCGCCGATATCGACACCGCAGTAGTGGAATCGGGCGAAAACTTCAACAAAATGGCAGAAGAGGATCCCGACGGCGGCTACTCCGAGCTTGCGGCGGTACATACTAAAATGGCGGCAGGCGAAACGGGCTTTGCCAACTACTACCTTGAGGGCAACAGAGAATTTATGGCATACGCTCCCATTGAGGGAACGGACGGCTGGTCGCTGGCGGTATATTGTCCCTCTACGGATTTTCTGGGCAACACCTACAGCGCATTCATAACTTCCATGATAGTTCTTGTCGCTGCCATACTTGCCACCGGTGTACTGGCATGGAATCTCGGCAACCGCATCGGCAATCCCATCAGACTTTGCACAGAGCGCATCAAGAAGCTTGCCGAGGGCGATCTTGCTTCTCCCGTTCCCGTTATCAAAACCAACGACGAGACGCGTCTCCTTGCCAATGCTACCGAATCCGTTGTGGGCGATCTTAACGCCATGATAAGCGACATAAGCAATATACTGGAAGAGATATCCCAAGGCAATCTGAACGTTGACTGCCACAGCCACGACGGAGTATACAGAGGCGACTTCCGCTCCCTTATCGAATCGGCGCGCAGGATAGATATAAAGCTTAATGATACCCTTAACAACATAAACGACGCTTCCGAACAGGTTGCAGGCGGTTCGAGTCAGGTCTCCGACGGCGCTCAGTCTCTTGCACAGGGCGCTACCGAGCAGGCTTCCTCCATTGAGGAGCTGGCAGCGGCGATACATACTATCTCCGCACAGGTCAAGGATAACAGCGAGCAATGCGGAAAGGGCCGTGCGCTTGTGGACGAAACGACGGAATATATTGCCGACGCTTCCGAAAAAATGTCGCGGCTGACCGGTGCAATGGGCGACATCACCGACGCCGCAAACGGTATCGGCACTATTATCAAGACCATCGAAGATATTGCGTTCCAGACCAATATACTGGCGCTTAACGCGGCTGTCGAAGCCGCCAGAGCAGGCGCGGCAGGCAAGGGCTTTGCTGTAGTTGCCGACGAGGTAAGAAATCTCGCCTCCAAATCGGCAGCGGCGGCTCACGAGACCACGGTGCTCATTGAACGTGCCGTCAGCGCGGTCGACAACGGCACGGGTCTTACCAAGGAAACTGCCGACGCTGTTGCGGGCGTTGAGGAACGCGCGATGTCCATAAAGGATATTGTAGACCACATTGCCGACGCAAGCAGCGAGCAGTCCGACATGATCGCACAGGTTACGGTTGGTATCGAGCAGATATCTGGCGTTGTGCAGAACAACTCCGCAACTGCCGAGGAAAGCGCGGCGGCGGCAGAGGAGCTTTCGGGTCAGTCCAGTATGCTCAAATCACTTGTTGAGGGCTTTACTCTCCGCACGGATACCAACGATTACAGCGAATTTGCAAACTGAATATAAAAATAGCGTCCGAACGGCATGACCCGTCGGGCGCTATTTTTATGCGGTCATTTATGATACTTTCCCCCCGAGCTTATCTGAAAAGCACGGTAAATCTGCTCTAACAGCATTACCCTTGCAAGCTGATGCGGGAACGTCATGGGCGACATGGAAAGACGAAAGTCGCAGGCGCTTTTTACCTCGGGGTCAATACCGAAGGAGCTGCCTATGAAAATGTTGATACAAGCCGCGCCGTTTACCGCCGCCTGCTGTATCTTTGCCGAAAAATCCTCGGAGGAAAGCATTTTACCCTCAATGCACATGGCTATATTAAAGCTGTTCTTCTTACCTTTTATCACGCCGAGCATTTTGGCTCCCTCGTTTTTCAGGGCGTTTTCTATCTGCTTTTGCGACGGATCATCGGGCAGTCTGCTCTCGGGGAGCTCGTCCACTATTATATTGCAAAATCCACCCAGCCGCTTCATGTATTCCTCGCAGGCGGCGGTGAGATACCGCTCCTTCAGCTTGCCTACCGTTATAATATGTACAGTTAACATACAGATCTCCTAAAATGCCACAAAGCCGCCGTCGGTCTCTACGGGAGCAACGGACAGCATATAATCTCTGCCGCGGACATATTTCGCCAGATGCCTTGCGACCGTTGTATCGGCTATCTCGGGGGTGTTGTTCTCCTGCGAAAGATGTCCCAGTATAATTCGCGTTGTGCCGCTTTCCACAAGACGGGCGGCAAATTTTCCGCTGTCGTCGTTGGAGAGATGTCCGTTGGCGGAAAAAATACGCTCTTTAAGGTAATACGGATATGGACCGTTCCGCAGCATTTCTATATCATAATTGGCTTCAAGCAGCACGGCGTCCGTACCGAGCAGGCTCTCCTCCACTGCAGGAGTTACCTTGCCAAGGTCGGTGCAGACGGCGCAGCGCTTGCCGTCGTCAAACTCTATTGTATAGCCGCAGGACTCCTTTGTGTCGTGGGAGGTATTGAAGCAGCGGACGGTCATTCCGCACACCCGGGCGCTGTCCTTCATCTCGTAATACTCCCCGTTGATACAGCCGCTGCCAAGCAGTATCTCCAAGGTATACCCCTGCGCATACACAGGCACGCGCTTCTTTTTTGTCAGCATGGAAAGACCCTTTATATGGTCGGAGTGTTCGTGGGTGATAAACACCGCCTTGATGCAGTCGGCGGAAAGCCCGTTCAGCTCCAGCGCTTTGCAGAGACGCGAATAGGATACTCCGTCGTCGATCAAAATGCCGCTTTCCCTGCCGCCTATGTAGGTACAGTTGCCCTTACTGGAGGAAAACAGCGGATATATTCTTGCCAAAATAACGACCTCGCTTCCGCCGTAACGTTTCCGCTTCGGCTTCATAATATGATAATGGGAATGTTTTTAGCGTCCCTGTCAATCAGATACCGAAAGGAGTGCAGCTTTTCCAATGTGAAATTCTCACACAGCGGAAAATATCACATACATGAACATACAGCGTACACTACATTCACTGAATGAGGGCGAGCGCGCCGACGTTATAAAGCTCAACAACGACGGCAGTATGCGCCGCAGACTTCAGGACATAGGTCTTATCGAGGGCACAAGCGTACTTTGTCTGCAAAAAAGTCCCTCGGGCGACCCCATAGCTTACCTTATTCGCGGAGCGGTCATCGCTCTGCGGGAGGAGGACAGCTCAAAGGTGCTTGTATCCTCGTGAACCATAAAAACGGCTGCCGCATTTATTTGCAGCAGCCGTCATTATTATGCCCTTACGTCGAAAACAGCTCCGATGTCACCCGGAAAAGCTGCGGCAGGAGCGGCATTAAGCATTTCAAGAGTACCCTGTACAAGCTCTGAATTTACGTCCATGGTCTTTTTCAATAAGCCCGTGCCGATGTTCTGCTGAAGCTGAGTCCGCTGCATACTCATCGAAAGCTGCGCGATTGACGTGCTTAAGTCCATAATTCCGCCTCCTTTACTCGTTAGACATATTGCTTATTTCATCAAGAAGCCGTGAGAATTTTTCCATGTCCGCAATGCACTGGGAGATAAGCGCTCTTGTCTGAGTGATCTGCTCGTTCATCTCGGAGGTGTTCTCCCTTATTCTGGACATGGCGTTCTGTATACTGTCGGCGGAGACCTTGCTGGTCTCGGCAAGACTTCTTACCTCCTGAGCGATAACGCCGAAGCCCTTGCCTGCTTCCTTGGCTCTGGAAGCCTCGATGGACGCGTTGAAGCCAAGTATCTTGGTGTTCATGGCGATATCCTGTATCTGCTTCAAAGTCTCGCTGGAGCTGCCGACCTCGTGATTATAGTCGGAGGCGATCTTTTCAAGGCTGTCGAATGCTTTGGAGAAATTGCCCATGCGCTTTGTATTTGCTTCAATGGCGTTATGCGCCTCGTCGATCTTGGCGAAAACGGCTCTGTTGAGATTAGCCGTGCTCTTGCTGCTCTGCTGGATAACGTAAGCCTCATAAGCAGAGGAAGAAAGCAGGTTTGCTACGATAAAGAGGAAATCCGCAGCCGCTTCGACCCTCTCCTTGTCGACGATCTTTACCTTTCTCAGGGCGGCAATATATTTATCCTCGTCAATGGAAAGATCTCTGGCAATAGCACGGAACTTCTCCTCGTCCGGCTCGGAGGTCAATACCTGTCCGCCGATGAAGGAGCCGATTATCTTGCCGTTGAGCATAATGGGAGCGGCAAAATCAACAAGTCCCGCATGGCAGGAATATGTAACGGATCTGCCTGTGGCATATGTCTTCTCCGCGCCGTCCTTGTCGCATTTTTCGCATCTCTTGCAGCCCTCGCGGCTTTTTCTTGTAAGCTCCATGCAGAAGTCGGTGAAATTGCTTCCCTTGGTAACAGGATTGCCGTCGGCGTCTGTGGTCAGCGCCGCCATGCCTGTCAGTCTTGCAAAGCCGTCCTGTACCTCCTGCAAAGTTTTAACGTTTATCAAATCGGTAAGCTTTATATCAGCCATGATATGCCCCGTCCTTTCAGATATGTTAATCCGCATTATGCAGATACAATTTTCTACTTTGAATTATACTACAATTTTGTGCTTTTGTCAAGTT
>JBJEQM010000342.1:0-5101 GCA_051881755.1 Oscillospiraceae bacterium | reverse complement strand
AAAACCGCATATTTATATATTGACGGTGTAAAAATCGGCAAAATAACAGCTTATACAGGCAATTACGGCGGATATTGCTATATCAACCGATATTACCGAAACGGTTTTATGCACACGCCGACGGACGTCAAATTTAAAATGTGTGCATTTGGATACGAATACCACAACGAAGAGACAGTAAGTGCTAATACCGCCTTTTTGATGAACGGCATTGTAACGTAAGGAGGGGCAGCATGAAAATACAGCAGATGTTACTAACGCCAAACAAATACAGCAGACCGCAGATACCGCTGAAAACGGTAACAAAAATTGCGGTGCATTATGTTGGCAATCCGAATACCACAGCCAAAAATAACCGCGATTACTTTGAAAATCAGCGGCTTGGCGGCGTGTATGTTTCGTCTCATTTTATCGTGGGTCTTGGCGGCGAGATAATCCAATGTATACCTACGTCGGAGATATCCTACTGCACAAATGAGGCTAATGTGTACAGCGTATCTATTGAATGTTGTCACCCCGACAGCACGGGCAAATTCACGTCGGACACGGAAAAATCGCTGGCGGAATTGTGCGCATATCTTTGCGAACAGTTCGGTCTTACGGCGGAAGATATTATCCGCCATTATGATGTGACGGGCAAGCAGTGTCCGCTTTACTGGTCGCCTACGAAGTATCAGTCGGCGGATATTGCAAACGCGCGGTTTGCGGCGTTCAAGGCGAGGGTAAAATACATAATGGACTGCGGCGAAAATGTTGATATTGCAGAAAGTACCGATACGGAGGTGCCGTTTTGTGTGCGCGTTATCGACCCTGCGCTGAATATACGCGCGGCGGCGGGTGTATCCAACAAAGCGGTGGGCGTTATCCGAGGCGGCGGTGTTTATACCATCGTGGAAACGCAGAACGTGGGAACGGCGGTCTGGGGGCGTCTGAAATCGGGCGCCGGCTGGATAAACATAGGCGAAAAGTATTGTGAAAAAGTTTAGGAGGTACAGCTATGAATGAAAAAATGGCTGCGGTATGCAGCGCGGTCGGTATCGTTGGTGCGGCTGTGGCGGAAATGCTGGGCGGCTGGGATAATGCCATTGTCACCATGCTTATTTTTATGGGCATTGATTTTGTGCTGGGGCTTGTGTGCGCGTTTGTTTTCGGCAGGTCGCCCAAGTCGGAGCACGGCGGTTTGTCGTCGTCGGCGTGCTGGAAAGGTCTTGTGAAAAAGGTCTGCACCCTGCTTATCGTTGTGGCGGCGCATTATGCGGACGTGCTGCTCGGCGCGGAGTACATACGGAACGCGGTAATAATCGCTTTCTGTGCGTCGGAGCTTATAAGCATTTGCGAAAATGCGGGCTGCATGGGTATTCTGCCGCAGAGCGTTCAGAATATACTGGAGAAGATAATTGATACGCTGAAAAATACAAGCGAAAATACATAAGCTTCGCCCCTCCTGCGGCAGGAGGGGCGTTTTGACACCTATATTGACACCCATAAAATCACTTTTTTTCGAAAAAAATAACAAGGCGGCATAATGCAAAAATTCCCTCAAAGCACGCATACAGCGCATTTTGAGGGATTTTCATGGCGCGCCCGAGGGGATTCGAACCTCCGGCTTCTTCCTTAGGAGGGAAGCACTCTATCCTGCTGAGTTACGGGCGCATTACCATACTTTAGACATTATATCATAAATATCGCTGCTTTGCAAGTGTTTTTTATACAATTTTATCTTGAAATTGTACGAAAAATGTGGTATAATATACTCAAAATTTTTATCGGAAGGGTGTTTAACAATGATGGAAATTAAGGTTACAAGAACTGCCGCTCCCAAGGCTAAGCCTGCCGATCAGACTAAGCTGGGATTCGGCAAGATCTTTACAGACCATATGTTTCTGATGAATTATGATGAGGGACAGGGCTGGCATGACGCTCGCATCGTTCCTTACGGTCCTATTCCCATGGATCCTGCCGCAATGTGTCTCCACTACGGTCAGGCGGACTTCGAGGGACTCAAGGCATACAGAACTGCCGACGGCAAGATACAGCTTTTCCGTCCCGACAAGAACATGGCAAGACTTAACGTTTCCAACGACCGTCTCTGCATACCCAAGATCGACGAGGCTTTCGCTGTTGAAGCTATCAAGACTCTTGTAAAGGTGGACGAGGACTGGATACCCACAGCAGAGGGCACTTCCCTGTATATCAGACCCTACATTTTCGCAATTGACCCCATGGTCGGCGTTCACCCCGCAAAGCATCTTATCTTTGCAATTATTCTTTCCCCCGTCGGCGCATATTATTCCGACGGACTTGCTCCCGTTAAGATCTACGTTGAAGAGCATTATGTCCGCGCGGTAACGGGCGGCACAGGCTTTACAAAGGCTGCCGCAAACTACGCTATCTCCCTGAAAGCTCAGGAAGAGGCTGAGAAGCAGGGCTACGCTCAGGTACTCTGGCTTGACGGCGTACACAGAAAGTACATCGACGAGGTAGGCGCAATGAACGTATTCTTCGTTGTTGACGGCGAGGTCATCACACCCAGCCTTGACAGAGGCTCTATCCTCAGCGGTATCACAAGAATGTCCTGCATTGAGCTGCTCCGCTCCATGGGTTACAAGGTAACGGAGCGCGATATTGAAATAGACGAGCTCATCAAGGCGTACGACGAGGGCAAGTTTGACGAAGCCTTCGGTACAGGTACGGCTGCAGTTATCTCTCCCGTCGGCGAGCTGAAATACGGCGACAAGGTAATGACCATCAACGGCGGCAAGATCGGCGCTATCTCTCAGAAGCTGTATGATACCCTCACAGGTATCCAGTGGGGCAGGATCGAAGACAAGTTCGGCTGGACTGTCAAGATCGGCGAGTGCTGCTGCAATAAGTAATTTAATATTCGGTGATCGAATTTAAATATCCCCCTGTTTTTAATGAAACAGGGGGATATTGTTATATAACATATTCACAGGGACGTTTTTCTTTTATAAGGTCCGCAACGGTGATACTGTCAAAATAATCGTTTGTCAGCTTATAAAAATCAGACCACATTTTCGCCGTCTTGCCGCCGTCTTTCATTTCCGCAGGAAAGCGGTTCGCGGTATCAAAAGGGTCAAGACCGCCCTCCGCGGCGCGGAGTATCTCGCCTACCTTGTAATTTTCGGGCGTCCTGTTGAGACGGTATCCGCCGCCCTTTCCGTGAACTCCCGATATGAGCCTGTTTTTGGAAAGCACCGGCAGGATATGCTCAAGATATTTTATTGAAAGCTCCTGACGTTTGGCTATGTCTTTGACAGGAATACATTTGCCGTTGTAATTCTCCGCCAGATCTATCATCACCTGCAGCGCATATCTTCCTTTTGTTGTTACCAACATAGCTTTTCACCTCAGCTTATCTTTTATCCGATTTTACGATTACCTTTCTGTATTCGTCAAAGCGCACCCATTTTTCAAAAAATGCGCTCCGGTCGTTTTCCTCTGTCTCGGAATATTCCTTAAGGAATTGCTTTACATCGCCGTCGGAATACGCCTTGACGCCGAAGCCTCGTCCGTTTACAACGGGTACGCCGCCGTATGTATATTCCGCCGACGGGAGTATCTCCGTTATCTTTTTGTCCCGTACCTTGACCGCCGCGCTGTCGCGGAGGACGATTATATCAAAGCTGTCGGGATATTTGTAGCTGTCCCCCGAAGTGGGTATCTCGTCGCCCACGGTGTATGTGGTCTTGACAGGCTGGTATTTCAGCACGTTGAGACTGCTCGTGTCATAGTAAAATTCCTCGAAAATATCGCCTCTTGCGGAAATATCGCCATACTTGAATGACGCTTTGTCCGAAGCCGCTCCGCCGCGCTCGCTCAATTCATTCACAACTCCGCAGGCGGAGGTCATGTTTGTAACGCGGTCGATAAGGATAAGCTCGCCCAAGGTCTTGTGAGATGTAAATTTGTCGGCGACAACGGCGTCGGTAAGGAGGATATCACATACCGCAATGCCGTTCTTGGCAAGCTTATCGGTCTTGATATGCTCACCCGTGTTGACGTCCACGGCGTAGTCAATGCCCGAAAGTATACCCGGGATAGTTTTCGTGCCCAGCTTTACAAGATAATCCTTGCCGATGACAAGCTCCGCGTCGTCCATCCACAGCAGGGACGCCTTAACTTTTTTGTATACACCGATGTCCGTACCCTTTATGAGCACGCAGCCGCGGGAAACGTCCACCTCGCGGTCAAGGGATATGGTGACGGGCTGACCCTTGTATGCCGTCTGCACTTCCTTGTCGGTCATAAGTATACCCTTGACGGCGGCTTTTTCATTGCTTGGCAGGGTGATTATCTCGTCGCCGACGCTTATGCTGCCCGACTCGATCTGTCCCTGAAAGCCGCGGAATGTCCGGTCGGGACGGCAGACTCTCTGCACGGGCATATAAAAGCCCGTTTCGTCGTCGGAGGAAATATCCACATTTTCAAGATACTCCAGAAGTGCGGGACCGTCGTACCATTTTATATTGTCGGACTTCTTTGTAACATTGTCGCCCTCGGTGGCGGACAGGGGGATTATCTGTACATTTTCCAGCGAAAGCTCCTTTGAAAGCTCCGAGACCTGCTTGAATATCTCTCTGAATCGTTCCTCGCTGTAGCCCACAAGGTCCATCTTGTTTACGGCGAATACAAAATACTTTATGCCCATGAGGCTGCATATCCTTGCGTGGCGGCGGGTCTGTACGAGAACGCCCTGTGAAGCGTCCACAAGTATGACCGCAAGGTCTGCAAAGGACGCGCCTACTGCCATGTTTCGGGTGTATTCCTCATGACCGGGAGTGTCCGCAACGATAAAGCTGCGGTGATCCGTGGTAAAATATCTGTATGCAACGTCTATGGTGATACCCTGCTCGCGCTCCGCCATAAGACCGTCCAGCAGCAGAGAATAGTCTATCTTGCCGCTTCTGCTTCCCACTCTGCTGTCCAGCTCCAGAGCCTTTTCCTGATCTGCGTAAAGCAGCTTTGAATCATACAGGATATGTCCGATAAGTGTGGATTTGCCGTCGTCAACGCTTCCGCAGGTTATAAATTTAAGCAAGCCCTTCATATTAAAAATAGCCCTCCCTCTTGCGGCGCT
>JBJEQM010000341.1:0-5104 GCA_051881755.1 Oscillospiraceae bacterium | reverse complement strand
CATGGGCTTTGATACCATTACGGAGTCAAAGGTCATTATCAAGGAATATATGCCCGATACACTCTGCACCCGTCAGAAAGGCAGCACAGTCATCGACGTTGACCAGAAATATGTTGCACAGTACAAGACCTTTATGTCCGAGTTCGTTGAGCTGAACAAGATGCTCTCCAAAATGCGCACTCTGAGCCATATCATCCCCGTTACCGACCTTTTCGGCGACAACAACACGGGCTATGCCGTGCTGACATATTTCGACGGCATTACTCTGAGCGAGTACCTGAAAAATAACGCGGGAGAGCTTTCATGGGACGAGGTAAAGCGCCTGTTCCCGCCTATATTTACCACCCTTTCGCTGGTGCATAACGCAGGACTTGTCCACCGCGGTATCTGTCCCGAGAATATCCTTATCAACGATAACGGCGAGATAAAGCTGACAGGCTTTGCCATCTCCGACGAGCGCACAGCCAACACGGAGCTTGCCTCCGAGCTTTATACGGGATATGCCGCGCCCGAGCAGTATAATTCCAACAACTGGCAGGGCACATGGACGGATGTCTACGGCATAAGCGCTCTGCTGTACCGCGTGCTGACGGGCGTTGTCCCCACAGGCGCTATGGAGCGTATGACGGCGGATAACCTTATCGAGCCTGCGCTTCTCAATCCCAATATACCGAAAAATGTATCCAAGGTCATTATGAACGGTCTCAACCTCAACGGCGAGATGCGTATACAGACAATTACCGAGCTGGTGACACAGCTTTTCGAGCAGCCCGAATACAATTCCGTAAGGCTTTCCTCGTCAAGCACCCAGACCATTGCCATACCAAAGCAGTACACAGACCCCGAAAGATATCCTGCCGAAAGGCGGAAGAAAAAGCAAGTCAGCCGACACAGCGTGTTTATCACGGTAATGGCGGCTATACTGGGTATCGGACTGCTGTTCCTGCTTATAATGTATCTTGCCATGAACGGCGGCACATCGGACGGCGGCGATGACCCCGTACCAAGTGCTGTAACGGGCTTTGACGAGAGCGGTATCTTCGTTTCCGAGACAACCGTGCAGACCATTGCGCCCATGACGGAGGCTCCGCCGCCGGTCACATCTGCCGAAGCAAATCAGATGATATACGTTATGAACGACCTGACGGGCAAGAATTTCGAGCTTATCAGCAAGTCATCGAACTACAGCAATCTTGTGTTCAATCCCATGTATGAATATAATGACACGGTTGCAAAGGGTACTATATTCTTCCAGTCCATTGCGAAGGACGAGAGATATACCGACGGTGCGGAGATAACCGTAAAGGTAAGTCTCGGACCGAAGTATGTGCAGATACCCGAGTATATCAGCCTCAGCAAGAAGGATTATTTTGCGCTGCTGAACAATGCGGGCATCAAGTACGAGGAAAAGGAGCTGGAGACAGCCGACGTCAAGGAGGGCTACGTTGCCAAGGTAAGCAAGGAGCCGGGCGAGAAGATCGACGTTGAAGCAGGCGAGGTGCTGACGGTATTTGTTGCCGTGAAGCCCCCCGAGACCGAAGCGGAGACAACGAAATCCACCAAGAAGAAAAAGGAGACCGAGACGGAAGCTCCGATCATTGAAGATGAGCCCGAGGGCAGCATTTCGTATTACAACTAAAATATTAAAAGCCGCTTTTGATTTTTTCAAAAGCGGCAAAATTCATTTCTAAATACTGTGCAGATAATCGTTGAGCAAATTCCAGCCCACGCTGTCATAGCGCAGTATCTGCTGTGCGTATTTCAGCGGAAACCACTCGGCACTCTCCACCTCGCAGGAAAGCTTCAGCTCCGCCTTTTTTACCTTGCAGGCAAACCCGAACATAAGGTTGTCATTCTTGGGATAATAGTAGCTGCGGATATATTTCAACTCCGTCACATCAAGCCCTATCTCCTCCTTGACCTCACGCACTGCGGTATCTTCGGCATTTTCACCGCGCTTGATATACCCTGCAACGTTGATGTAATTCTTGGAAACATACCCCTGCTTTATTAGCGCTATCTCGGAATTGTCCTCGGTTATGCAAAGGCATATGACGCATGAGTAGGAAAACGGAAAAAACGGGCGGCGGCAGTTGTCGCAATAAGGTATCTCTCCCTCATCGCCGCAATTTTTCGGGTACAGCTTGGCGCCGCACTGCGGACAGTAGTCAAAAGTCATATTTGCCACCCTTTCTAAAAATTAAATAATACACTTGACAAATAATTATTTTATAATTATAATATAATTATGGAGATACTTTTATTTGAATGGGACGAAAATAAAAACGATATTAATAAAGTCAAACATAATATATCGTTTGAAGAAGCAAAAACTGTATTTTACGATGATAACGCTCTTATTATTGACGACCCCGACCATTCAGAACAGGAGGAAAGATTTATTATTCTCGGCACAAGCTATAAAGCTAATTTGTTGGTGGTGTGTCATTGTTATCGTCAATCGGAAACAGTTATTCGCATTATTTCTGCACGAAAAGCAACAAAACTTGAAACCCAAAAATACTACGAGTTATTGTGAGGTGAAAAAATGAGAGAAGAATATGATTTTTCAAATGCAAGAAAAAACCCATATGCCAATAAGCTGAAACATCAGATCACAATCAACATCGACAGCGATGTAATTGCATATTTCAAAGATATGTCGATTACTTCCGGAATACCTTATCAGACCTTAATAAACCTGTATCTTTCCGATTGTGTCAAGCACAACAGACAACTTAATATCTCATGGCAATAATGCAAAGGCGGATAGAAAAACTTATCCGCCTTTATTATATAGTATATTAATTAACCCGTTATGAAGATATTATAAAATTACTGTCCAAGCTTAGCTCTCGTCTTGGCGCGGAGAGAGTTGTCCAGTATCCTCTTTCTGATACGGATAGACTTGGGAGTTATCTCCAGCAGCTCATCGTCCGCAATAAATTCAAGGCTGTCCTCAAGGGAGAGCACCCTCGGCGGGATAAGACGAAGCGCGTCGTCGGAGCCGCTTGCACGCGTATTGGTAAGGTGCTTCTTCTTGCAGACATTTACAACAAGGTCTTCCGCCTTGGGAGACTGTCCGATTATCATGCCCTCGTATACGGGAACACCCGCGCCGATAAACAGCGTACCGCGCTCCTGCGCATTGTAAAGACCGTATGTTACAGCCTCGCCTGTCTCAAAGCATACCAGAGAGCCGCTGTTTCTTCTGGGGATATCGCCCTTGTAGGGCTGATAGCACTCGAAAACGGAGCTCATAACTCCCTCGCCCTTTGTATCGGTGAGGAACTCGGACTTGTAGCCGAAAAGTCCTCTTGACGGGATAAGAAACTCCAGCTTCATTCTGCTTCCGGAGGGGTGCATGGACTGTAACTCAGCCTTTCTGCCGCCCAGCTTCTCCATTACGGAGCCCACCGCGCCCTCGGGAACGTCGATGACAAGGCGCTCGATAGGCTCGTTCATCACGCCGTCTATCTCCTTCATCAGTACCTTAGGCGTGGACACGGAAAGCTCATAGCCCTCGCGGCGCATATTTTCAATAAGGATAGAAAGGTGCATTTCTCCTCGTCCCGCAACGCGGAATGAGTCGGTGCTGTCCGTCTCGCTTACACGGAGTGACACATCGCGGAGTATCTCCTTGAAAAGTCTCTCTCGCAGCTGACGGGAGGTAACAAACTTGCCCTCTCTTCCTGCAAAGGGGCTGTCGTTTACGGAGAAAGTCATCTCCACCGTAGGCTCGGATATCTTTACAAAGGGTACAGGCTCAAATGCGGAAACGTCGCAGAGAGTATCGCCGATTGTGATATCCTCGATACCCGATATCCATACGATATCGCCGACTTTTGCTTCCTGAACGGGCACTTTGTTAAGTCCCTCTATCTGGTATATTGTAACGACCTTGCTGTTGAACGGCTTTCTGTTGTTGTGGAAGTCGCCCACGGTGACCTGCTCGTTTACGCGGAGAGTGCCGCGCTCGATACGTCCGATACCCGTCCTTCCGACGTAATCGTTATAGTCAATGGAAGAAATGAGCATCTGTGTGGGAGCGTCGGGGTCGCCCTCGGGAGCGGGAATATGGCTGAGGATAGTCTCGAACAGGGGAACAAGGTCTGTGCCTGCCTCATACTGACTGAGGGACGCTGTGCCGGCACGTCCCGAGCAGAAAAGTATGGGACTTTCAAGCTGCTCGTCGCTGGCGTCAAGGTCAAGGAGCAGCTCCAGTACCTCGTCGCCTATCTCGTCAAGGCGCGCGTCGGGACGGTCTATCTTGTTTACAACCACGATAATTTTCAGACCCATTTCCAACGCCTTGGAGAGCACAAATCTCGTCTGGGGCATACAGCCCTCGGCAGCGTCAACAAGCAGTACAACGCCGTCCACCATTTTCAGCACACGCTCAACCTCGCCGCCGAAATCGGCATGGCCCGGAGTGTCGATAATGTTTATCTTTACGCCGTTATAGCTGACGGATGTGTTTTTCGCAAGGATAGTAATGCCTCTTTCGCGCTCGATATCGTTGGAGTCCATTACTCTGTCCTCCACCTCCTGATTGGCTCTGAACGCGCCGCCCTGCTTGAGCATCTCGTCGACAAGGGTGGTCTTGCCGTGGTCAACGTGGGCGATGATAGCAACATTTCTCAAATCTTCTCTTACCATAAGCATTTCCTTTCACATAAACTTTCCTGTTTGCAGGATATCTCCCGTATTTCTTTCATAATGTACCATATCAGACAAAATTGTGCGCGTGGATTTTGTCGGTATACTTGTATAAAACGCATATTTACATTAATATTGTATGATATAAATATGAAGCGTTTTGTGTCCGATTATGCAGTATGGACTATAATTTTTAACATTGAAAAAAGAATATATTTATCCTCAACAAATATATTACTGCATAAAAAAACCTTGCAAGCTATCTTGCAAGGTAAAAGGTGGTGGAGGAGGATGGATTCGAACCATCGAAGCTGAAAAGCAACAGATTTACAGTCTGCCCCCTTTGGCCGCTCGGGAACTCCTCCGAATAACATTTTTGCGTTAAGCAAAAAATTGGAGCTGGTGGACGGACTCGAACCCCCGACCTGCTGATTACAAATCAGCT
>JBJEQM010000340.1:0-5112 GCA_051881755.1 Oscillospiraceae bacterium | reverse complement strand
TATTCCGTCTGTTGTATACGGCTTTTTCGGACTTATGGTCATTGTGCCGCTGGTGAGAAAGCTTTTCGGCGGCAGCGGTACAAGTATGCTGGCGGCGTGCGTTGTGCTTGGTATAATGATCCTGCCCACCATAATCGGCGTGGCGGAGAGCTCCATTCGCGCCGTGCCCGAGAGCTACTACGAGGGCTCTCTCGCCCTTGGAGCGAGCCATGAGAGAAGCGTTTTTTACGCAATACTCCCTGCGGCGAAGTCGGGTATACTGGCAGGTATCATTCTTGGCGTGGGCAGAGCCGTAGGCGAGACCATGGCGGTGGTCATGGTGGCAGGCAATCAGCCCGTTATGCCCAAGAGTCTCACAAGCGGACTGCGTACAATGACCGCCAATATCGTGCTGGAAATGGGCTACGCTGCCGACCTGCACCGTGAGGCGCTTATCGCCACGGCAGTTGTTCTGTTCGTGTTTATACTTATTATCAACCTGTCGTTTTCTGCAATAAAGCGGCGGAACGGAGAATGATATGATAAAGGATAATGTACTTGCGGCGCCAAAAGCCGCTGTGCGGACGAAGAAATTCTCCGCCGCGAAAATACAGTCGGCGTTTCTGAAATGTGCCGTATATCTTTCCGCGGGAATTACCGCGGCGGTGCTGCTTTGTATTGTGGTATACATACTTATAAAGGGCGTGCCGAACCTTTCGCCCAAGCTTTTTGAGGTAAAATATACATCGGAAAACGTGTCCATGTTCCCTGCGCTGGTGAACACGGTGACAATGACCCTGACAGCGCTGCTTATTGCAGTGCCGCTGGGAGTATTTTCGGCGGTGTATCTTGTTGAATATGCCAAGCGGGGAAACAAGCTTGTGACTGTGGTGGGCATCACCACCGAGACCTTGTCGGGCATACCGTCCATTGTGTACGGTCTGTTCGGCTATCTGCTGTTTGTATCCAAGCTGAAATGGGGATATTCCATGCTGGCGGGCGCGCTGACCCTTGCCATAATGATACTGCCCCTTATAATGCGTACTGCGGAGGAGGCGCTGAGAAGCGTACCCGACAGCTACCGCGAGGGCAGCTTCGGTCTGGGCGCAGGCAAGCTCAGGACGGTGTTCAGGATAGTTCTCCCTCCCGCAATACCTGGTATACTGGCAGGCATTATCCTTGCTATCGGACGTATCGTGGGCGAAACTGCGGCGCTTATCTTCACTGCGGGCACCGTGGCGCAGATACCGTCTAATCTTATGGGCTCGGGCAGAACTCTTGCCATACATCTGTATGCACTGTGGAACGAGGGTCTTGCGGCTGAGCAGTCCTACGCAACTGCGGTAGTACTGCTTGTTATCGTAGTGCTTATCAACTCCGCTGCTTCGTTTATAGCAAAGAAAATATCAAAGTGAAAGGGTACAGTATGAATAAATTTGAGATAGAAAAGCTTAACCTGCATTACGGCAGCTTTCACGCGTTAAAGGATATAACCCTTGATATACCCGCAGGTGAGATAACGGCGTTTATCGGTCCGTCGGGCTGCGGAAAATCCACGCTGCTGAAATCCCTCAACCGCATGAACGACCTTGTGGAGGGCTGTAAGATCGAGGGTAAGGCGCTGCTTGACGGCGAGGATATTTACGGCAGCATGGACGTTAATATGCTGCGCAAGCGCGTCGGCATGGTTTTCCAGAAGCCCAATCCCTTTCCAATGAGTATATACGATAATATCGCGTATGGTCCGCGAACTCACGGCGTGCGCTCAAAGGCGGCTTTGGACGAGATAGTGGAGCGCTCCCTGACGGGCGCTGCTATCTGGGACGAACTTAAGGACAGACTGAAAAAGAACGCCATGGGTCTCTCGGGCGGACAGCAGCAGAGACTTTGTATCGCCCGTGCGCTGGCGGTAGAGCCTGAGGTGCTCCTCATGGACGAACCCACCTCCGCTCTTGACCCCATATCTACAAGCAAGATAGAGGACTTGGCGGTGCAGCTCCGCGAGAAATATACTATAATCATAGTTACCCACAATATGCAGCAGGCTGTGAGAATATCGGACAGAACTGCATTTTTCCTGTTGGGCGAGGTAGTGGAATTCGGCAAGACAGAGGGTATTTTCTCTTCGCCGCAGGATAAGCGCACCGAAGATTATATCACGGGCAGGTTTGGATAAAAAGGAGTACGATATGAGAGAAAAATTTGATATGCAGCTTGAGGAGCTTAACCGCAAGCTGATAAAAATGGGTGCGCTGTGCGAAAGCGCTATCGCTGCGGCGGTGAAGTCTCTGCGCAGTGCGGATAAAAATCTCATTGAATCCGTCCGCGATTCGGAGCGCGAGATAGACCACATGGAGCGCGAGATCGAAGGTCTCTGCATGAGGATAATCATACGTCAGCAGCCCGTGGCGGGCGATCTGCGCACGGTTTCCTCCGCGCTGAAAATGATAACCGACATGGAGCGCATAGGCGATCAGGCGGCGGATATTGCCGATATAGCTCCGTACTGCCGTCTGGAGGAATATCCGCAGCTTAAAGAGGATATATCCGATATGGCGTCGGTGGTGGTAAAAATGGTCACGGACAGCGTTGATGCTTTTGTAAAGCGCGATATATCCGCAGCTCAGAACGTAATTTCTTCGGATGATGCCGCAGACGGCTTGTTTATTAAGATAAAAGGTGATATAATAAACATGATAACGGAAAAGAGCGGCGACGGCGAGGCGGCTGTGGATATTGTCATGACGGCAAAATATCTGGAGCGCATCGGCGATCACGCCTCAAATATTGCCGAATGGGTGGAATATTCCCTGACGGGCACACATTAAAATTTTGGAGCAGGTTTTATGATTTATTATGTTGAGGACGACAAGGGCATACGCGAGCTGGTATTGTATACTTTGAAAAACACGGGCTTTGACGCGCGGGGCTTTGAAAACGGCGGACAGCTTTTCGAGGCGCTGGGCAGAGATACCCCGCCGCAGCTTATACTTCTGGATATCATGCTGCCGGGCGAGGACGGCATGGAGATACTCCGCAGGCTGAAAAAAGGCTCTTTTGCGGACGTTCCCGTTATAATGGTGACGGCAAAGGGCACGGAGTACGACAAGGTCACGGGTCTGGACTGCGGCGCGGACGACTACATACCCAAGCCTTTCGGCATGATGGAGCTTGTGGCGCGTATCAAGGCGGTGCTGCGGCGTACCTGCGGCAGTTCACGGGACGACGTTTACTCCTGCGGCAGGATAACAATGGACGTAAAGGGTCACACAGTTTTATCCTGCGGCGAGCCTGTGGAGCTTACTCTCAAGGAGTTTGAGCTGCTGCGCCTGCTGATGAAAAACAGCGGCACGGTCATGACCCGCGATATGCTCCTTGAATCGGTCTGGGGCTACGATTTTGACGGCGAGACCCGCACCGTGGACGTTCACGTCCGTACTCTGCGGCAGAAGCTTGGCGGCGGCGCGGATATCATCGAGACCGTCCGCGGCGTTGGATATAAGATAAGCGCTTCGCAGAAAATGTGAGGTCATAAATATGAAAATGAGATCAAGGATATTTATCAGCATATGCTTCGCCTGTCTGCTTACATTGGCGCTGTGCCTTATATCCGTCACTAAAATCATGTACGACGGAATGTACGGAGAGCTTAAAGCGGAGGTCAGGAACGAGGCGGCAAGTATCTCGGCGGCGCTGGAGGCGTTGGACAGCGAAGAAACGGGTACATATATTGCCAAAGTGGGCAGGGATATTCCCGACAGAATAACCCTTGTTGCCGAGGACGGCACTGTATTGTACGATAACTACGCCGACCCCGCGCAGATGGAAAATCACAGCAGCCGTCCCGAAGTAGCGGACGCCGTGCAGAATGGCAGCGGCGAGATAACGCGCTCCTCGGAAACCCTGGGCGAGGTCACATATTATTACGCCGTCCGCCTGAACAGCGGCAGTATAATACGCATCGCCGCACGCACAAAAAGCGTAGGCGGACTGTTGGGCAATTCCGTTATATGGATAGTTATTGTGGCTCTGGCGGTATTCGCGGCTGCGGTAATAACGGCGGGAGTGCTGACGAAAACTATCATACGTCCCATCAACAGCATAGATCTGGACGACCCGGTATCAAATGTGACCTACGACGAGCTTTCGCCTCTGCTCACCAAAATGGATAAGCAGAACGGCAGGATAGCTGCGCAGATCGAGAAGCTTTCGCGGCAGAAGCTGGAATTTGACTATGTTACGGGCAATATGTCCGAGGGACTTGTTATCTTCGGCAAGGGCGGAAATGTTATCACCGCCAACGCCGCCGCGCAGAATATACTGGGCGGCACTGCTTCGGATTATACCGAGCTTTCCCGCGATATTGGATATATTGACGCAGTCGAAGCGGCTCTGGACGGCGAGGCAAGGCACGCACGTCTGGAAAAGGACGGCAGGATATACGACCTTTCCGCAACACCCGTCGAGGGTACGGAAAAGTACGGCGCGGTGCTGTTCCTTATGGATATAACCGACCGCGAGAGCGCCGAGCGTATGCGCCGCGAATTTTCCGCGAATGTCTCCCACGAACTGAAAACGCCCCTGACGTCCATTCTTGGCGCGGCGGAGATAATCGAGAACGGCATCGCCAAAAAGGAGGATATACCTCATTTTGCGGGACAGATACACTCCGAGGCGTCGCGTCTGCTGGCGCTTATTGAGGACATTATAAAAATATCCCGTCTTGACGAGGACGGCTTCCGTCAGGAGTTTGAGCGTGTAGACTTAGAGGACGTCTGCCGCACGGTCATGGCGGAGCTGGGCTGTAAGGCAAAGGACAAAAATGTCACCGTTGAATTTGAGGGCGGCGCGGCGTGCATCAACGGCGTAAGGCCTGTGCTGCATGAGATGATATTCAATCTGTGCGACAACGCCATTGCGTATAATGTGGACGGCGGCAGCGTGAAAATAACGCTGCTGGAATACAGCGGCAGCGTTGTGCTTTCGGTTGCGGACACGGGTATCGGCATACCTGCGGAGCATTGTCCGAGAGTGTTCGAGCGGTTCTACCGCGTGGACAAGAGCCACTCCAAAGCCACGGGCGGAACGGGTCTGGGACTCTCCATCGTAAAGCACGGAGCGGCGCTCCACGGG
>JBJEQM010000339.1:0-5124 GCA_051881755.1 Oscillospiraceae bacterium | reverse complement strand
CCCGCATATACATAGAAAGAAAACCTATGTATTGGAGTGAGCATATGAAAGTCAAATCAGACAGGGACATTGAAGAACGGGCGGTGATACTTGCACAGTATATCGTTGAACACAAAGCCACCGTCCGCGCGGCAGCGAAACAGTTCGGGATATCTAAATCTACGGTACATAAAGACCTAACAGAAAAACTGCCAATTGTAGCCCCCGCACTCTACCCCGACGTGAAAAAGATACTTGAAATAAATAAACAGGAACGCCATATCCGCGGCGGTATGGCAACAAAACACAAATATGAGGAGCTTGCCCACCACTCCGAAAAATAAAAAATACCGACAGAGCCTTTCTGTCGGTATTTTGCTGTATAAAGTCATATGGCTTTACATGATTTGTTTTTCTTTTATATTTTATTATCCTGCATTTTTCAACACATCGCACCATAAGCCACGCAGTTAAGCCAAATATCGATACGCCGCAAGAGGCGAAAAACACAATGTAATGTTATTTACTTTACAGATAATGCACGCTTGCCAATATCCGTTCTGTAATGCGCACCGTCAAAATTTATCTTTTTAACGGCAGCATAGGACTTGTCCAAAGCATTTTGCAGAGTATCACCCGTAGCAGTCACGCCGATAACACGTCCGCCGTTGGTATAGAACTTGCCGTTTTCGTACTTTGTACCCGCATGGTAAACGAACACGCCGTTGACCTGTCCCTTGTCGTCCATGCCGCTCATCTCGATGCCCTTGGGATAGCTTTGCGGATATCCGCCGCTTGCCATAACGACACAGCTGCAGCACTCGTTCTTCCACTTAATGTCAATATCCGCCAGCTTTTCATTGTATACAGCCTCGAAAATGTCGCAAAGGTCGGTATCAAGCAGAGGGAGCACCACCTGAGTTTCGGGGTCGCCAAAACGACAGTTGTACTCAATGACCTTAACACCCTTGGGAGTAGCCATAAGTCCAAAGTACAGACAGCCTTTGAACTTTCTGCCCTCGGCGTTCATAGCCTTGATCGTGGGCAGGAAAATGTTTTCCATGCACTCCTTGGCAACCGCCTCGGTATAGAACGGATTGGGCGCGATAGTACCCATACCGCCCGTGTTGAGACCCTTGTCGCCGTCCAGCGCACGCTTGTGATCCATGGAGGATATCATAGGCACAACAACGTTTCCGTCCGTAAAGGACAGCACCGAAATTTCGGGGCCCGTCAGAAACTCCTCAATAACAACGGTAGAGCTGCTCTCGCCGAACTGCCTGCCATCTATCATGGACTTGACCGCCTCAACAGCCTCGTCCTCATTCTGCGCAATAATAACACCCTTGCCCAGCGCCAGACCGTCCGCCTTGATGACCGCGGGATAGCTGTCCTGCTCCTTAAGGTACGCAATTGCCGCCGCACTGTCTGTAAAAGTCTCATACTTTGCAGTAGGTATATTGTACTTTTTCATCAGCTCCTTGGAGAACACCTTGCTGCCCTCGATAATAGCCGCCGCCTTGTTGGGACCGAATGTCATAAATCCCGCCGCATTCATAGCGTCCACCATACCCAGTACCAACGGGTCATCAGGCGCAACTACCACCATATCAACAGCAAGCTTTTTCGCCAGCTCCACCATGCCCTCAATGTCCGTCGCCTTTACATCAAAGCACTCCGCATAGCGCGAGATACCTCCGTTGCCGGGAGCGCAGTATAGCTTCTCCACACGTTTGCTCTCCGCCAGCTTCATAATGATAGCGTGCTCACGGCCGCCGCCGCCCACAACTAAAATCTTCATATTATTCTATCCTTTCAGATGTATCTTTATCTTGGTATACACTCCGCGCCGCCGAGCATACCGCCAAAGCAACGCCGATATACAGCAGTATATTCAAATATCCGCAATATCCCGATACCACACCGAAATCGGCAAGTGCCTCCGAGCCGCCGGTTACAGCGATTATCCTGCTTTGTATAGTATTGCACACAGGCAACGCCACAAGCGCCGCCGCAAACAGCACAAGACATACCACAAGGGGGACTAACCCGCCCTTGCCCGACATTACCACCGCTGCCGCAATTATAGCCGCAGCCGCACTGACCCACAGCACGACCACGCCGATAACGATAGTCGGCTTTTCTCTCACAAGCAGCATTAATATAAGCGTCGCAAAAATGTATACCGCCGAGAATGCAATTGCCGCCTTTGGCAAACCCTTGCCGACCTTGCGCCTATTGTAAACGAATGCCGCACAGTCCGCCGCAGCAGCAGCCATGACCGCCGCCAGAACAAGCAGCGCCGCAAACATTGATATGATCTGTTGCAGCGTAACAAGCACAAGATACCCGTCAAAACCGTTTTTCCAGGCATAATGCACCTGTATACTGCCTGCCGCAAACGCGCCGAGCCACATAACGCCCCACAATACAGCCGTCACAATAGCGTCTGCATTGGTGTACTTTTTCATAATGACCCGCACGCTTATAATTATCAGCGCCAAAGCCAGTATAATGTACGCTGCAGCGCCGTAGGGAATGACCGTCCCGGTCGCCTCAATGTGACTGTCGGGAACACCACACAGTTCCGCGTATTTCTTTTGAAAAATTATCACGTCCGCCGCCAGCAGGATAAATATACCCGACAGGGCGGCGGAAATATATGCCAATACCTTTGATACCTTATTTTCCGTCATAAAAACACCTATTAGTGGTGGAAAAGTCTGATACCCGTGAACGCCATAGCGATATTGTACTTGTTGCAGGTGTCGATAACATTGTCGTCGCGGATAGAGCCGCCCGGCTGTGCAATGTACTCAACGCCCGACTTGTGCGCCCTTTCGATGTTGTCGCCGAATGGGAAGAACGCATCGGAGCCAAGACAAACACCTGTGTTCTGCGCAAGCCAAGCCTTCTTTTCCTCAGCGGTGAATACCTCGGGCTTTACCTTGAATATCTTCTGCCAAGCGCCGTCCGCAAGCACGTCCATGTACTCGTCGGGGGACATATAAACGTCGATAGCATTATCTCTGTCGGCGCGGCGGATATCATCAATGAACTGCAATCCCAGTACCTTGGAAGACTGCCTCATCCACCAGTTGTCCGCTTTCTGACCCGCAAGACGTGTGCAGTGGATACGCGACTGCTGTCCCGCGCCGATACCGATAGCCTGACCGTTCTTTACATAGCAAACGCTGTTGGACTGGGTGTACTTCAACACGATAAGGGAGATAAGCAGGTCGCGCTTCTTGTCCTCGGGAATGTCCTTGTTGTCGGTCACAACATTTGCCAGCAGCTCGTTGTTGATGTCCAGCTCATTTCTGCCCTGCTCAAATGTGATACCGAAAACCTGCTTCGTCTCAATGGGGTCGGGCTGATAGCTTTCATCAATTTTTACTATATTGTATGTGCCCTTTCTCTTGGACTTGAGTATCTCCAAAGCCTCGTCCGTGTAGCCGGGAGCGATGATGCCGTCGGATACCTCGCGCTGTATCATCTTAGCGGTGGGAACGTCACATACATCGGAAAGTGCGATAAAGTCACCGTAGGAGGACATTCTGTCCGCGCCGCGCGCTCTTGCATATGCGCAAGCAAGGGGAGAAAGCTCGCCCAGGTCGTCTACCCAGTATATCTTTTTCAGAGTATCGTCAAGGGGAAGACCAACAGCCGCACCCGCAGGAGAAACGTGCTTGAAAGAAGTCGCCGCGCAAAGACCCGTCGCCTTTTTCAGCTCCTTAACAAGCTGCCAGCCGTTGAAAGCGTCCAGCAAATTGATGTAGCCGGGCTTGCCGTTGAGCACCTCAATAGGCAGCTCCGCACCGTTTGCCATAAAAATTCTCGAGGGCTTCTGATTGGGGTTACAACCATATTTAAGCTGCATTTCGTTCATTGTGATTTCCTCCCATTACTTGTTTTTATTTACAATTCTGCTTTCGTACTTGCCTGTTTCAATATCAATATAGCGTACAAACAGAGACACCTTGTTATCTTCGTTGAGATTTTTCCATATAATGTCGGTAAGCTCGTCAATGGAAACATCGGGGAGCTCCACATTCTTAGGCTCGCCCTCAAAGCTGGGGAGAGGGTTTCCCGCCGCATTATATGTGTGGATAAACTTAGCCTTGCCGCAAAGAGGATTGCTGTATGCGTAAGTGTACCTCTGACAGGAGGAGCCGTCGCCCTCCGCACTCTTGAGGATAGACATAGCAAAGTTCATATCGCCGTTGTCAAGGTGGATAATGCCCGAAATTCTCGGTGTAAAGTTGGGAGCGTCGTCCTCAAATTCCCTTGTGCGCAGCGCCTGCTCAAAGGTCATCTGCTTGTCCATCAGCTCGTAGATAGTGTCGGTCTGGTCGCCGTTTGTGACGATCGTCTTGTTGCCCAGAACGCGCACGGGAGCGTAAATGATAAGATGGGGGTCAACCATTTTTGAGGGGTCGAACGCCTGAGTCCTGATACCCTCGCCGTCCTCCACGAAAACGCGGTTGCGGCTGTTTTCGCTTCTGCCCATGATAAAGTAAGCGGTAACAGCCTTTTTGCCGTCGGCGGACTTGCCTATCATAATTCCTCTGCCGTGGTAATCAAGGCTGTTAAGCTCTTCTGCAATTGTTTTTGTTACCATTTTTATTCCTCCGTTTTTATATAATACATTCGTGTTGATCTGCCGTCATTTTCCTCCACCATGCCGTAAAACTCCCAGCCGCACTTTTCATACAGCCCCACATAGTCGGTTATAAGATATGTATACTTTGCACCATGCCTTGCCAAGTCCCTTACCGCCCGTTTCAGCAGCGCCCGCATAAGCCCCCGCCCGCGGTACGCTTCATCAACATACACCGCGCAGATATTAGGCGTAAGGTCGGGACGTTTGTGAAAATCATTCTCAATAACACCCAGCCCCGCAATAATATTCCCGCCGTCCGTTATAATGTACCACATGGGCACACCGCAATCGGTATCAAGCGACATACGCATACTGTCCGCATAAACCTCCGCCGCAATGCCCCACTTATCGTGAAACCACTCCGCCGCCTTCGGTATAATGTCGGGACAGCCGCTCGGCGATATTATATCATTCATCAATATAAGTTCTGCCGTTTTCCACCCGTATCTTATCCTGGCAGAACAGGGACACCGCCTTTGGGA
>JBJEQM010000338.1:0-5156 GCA_051881755.1 Oscillospiraceae bacterium | reverse complement strand
CGCTTCCCGAAACGCTCTTGCCCTTGTTTTCCTCCAATACGGCAAGAACTCTGTACTTTAACGGCATTGTATACACCTCCAAGCGTAAATGGTACTAAATCGTATTAGTAAATAAATTTTAATAATATGTATATCTCATTCCCGTCGCCACTTAACGTTTTAGTCACAAAGTTAATATTAAGGCAATATACTATACATCATATACAAATAATATCATTATTTTATGAATTAGTCAATCACAAATTGTAGATTATTTCATAATATAATACAAAAGAATGGAAAACCTCTAATTTTTAGCATGGAATTTTTTAAAAGCATTGTTGACGATCGGTATAGAATAGATGAATTTATTTTTTCCGCGGAGGTCATGTTATGATAAAAATTCTGCTTCTTATAGCCGCGGTTTCCGCCGACGGCTTTGCCTGCGCCGTGGGGATAGGCAGCGCGGGCATAAAGATACCCGCGCGCTCCGCCGCCGTCATAAGCCTGACGGGTACGGCGTTTCTGGCATTTGCCGTGGCGTTTGCCGATATAATAAGCGGCTTTTTTCCGCAGACTCTCTGTAACGTAATATCCTCCCTGCTGCTTGTGCTGCTGGGACTTTTCAACCTTTTCAACGGAGCCATACGCCGCCGCTCCTCCGATGATTCGCCTCTTGCCATGCTTTTTGACGGCACAAAGGCTGATACCGACCACTCCAAGACCATATCCTGCCGCGAAGCGCTGGGTCCGGCGGTGCTGCTTTCCGCCGACTCCCTTGTCACGGGCGTAAGCGTTGGTCTGGGGGAAATATCTCTGCTGCCGCTTATAACCGCCTCATTTGTTATAGGCTTCATTTCCATCGCCGCCGGAAGCTTTATCGGCAAGAAAATCATCTACACGGGAAATATAAATTTACAGTGGATATGCGGCATCATACTTATAATCATTGCTTTGCTGCCTTGGCTTCCATAAATTCTTCCAGCTTGGGCAGAGCAAATCTGCACAGCAGTATGGAGCAGACCGAGCCCAGCACAAGACCGCAAAGCACGTCGGTAGGGTAGTGTACAGCAAGAAATACGCGGGATAACGCCACAAGCAGCGCATATGCCGCAGCCGCTGCGCCGTAACCCTTATGCCGCATTAAGACCGCCGACGCTCCTGCGCCTGCCGCCGTGGAGTGTCCCGACGGAAAGGAATAGTACCCTCCGGGCAGCCCTATAAGCAGCTCCAGCGACGGGTCTGCCACAAAAGGTCTTATGCGGCAGAATATATTTTTCAGTATAAGGCTGCCAATGACCGCGCTCAGTCCAAGCGACAGCAGCATTATTATCCCCGTGGGACGCCATTTTCTGCTGAAAAGCATGGCAATGCCCAGCGCTATCCATATAAATCCTCCGTTTGATATGGAGGATATGGCGACAAACAGCCCGTTTGTAAAAGTATTGCGCCAGTTTTCGTATATATAATACAGTATGTTATTGTCGAAGCTTTGTATATATTCCATGATGACCTCCATTAAAATGGGCGCCGATACTATTGTTATCGGACGCCCATCATTTTATTCTACAGCGTGACACAAAACAGACTGACAAAAGGAGGTCGGGACAAAGCTTGAAGAGTCAGGAACGAACCCGCAGGCAGGCTTGCCGCCGTCAAGAGTGAGTGACGACACTATTCAAGCTTTGTACCGCCGAACTTGGCAGGATATCTTTGTGCATCGCTATAGTATTATTCTGCCAGCTTCGCTTTAAGATCCTGATCGACCTCGTCTACAAGCATTATGATAGTATCTGCAATGGTCTCCCTGTTGGTAGCCCAGTCGATACCGTGGAACGCCGCTCTCAGACCGATCTGCGAGCCGCCGTCGGTGGTGAGGGAGGCAATATCCGCCGAGCAGCCCGTTGCAAGGTCGATAACGGGATATTTTCTTGCCAGCTCGTTGATCTCCTTGTTGTGGTCGAGTATCTCCTGAGACCACTGATAGTCGTCCAGAGCCTTTCTGTCGGAGATAGCCGCCGCTCTTTCGTCCATTGTACCGAGAAGCGTACATTCGGAGAACAGCGCCGCGCCCTGTGGATTAGCCGAGCCCTTGCACAGAGCGTAGCCTATAAGCTTTGCGGTCTGATAGGGGTCGGAGCCTGCGGGGGAGGGAACGGGTACAAGACCAAGATCCTCGGGGTCAATGCCCGTAGACCATGTTTCGGGGTCGGAGCTTACGGCATATGAGCCTACAATGTAGAACAGCTGTCTGCCCTCGCCCATCATCTGAGGCTGTTCCTGCCAGTTAAACTGCTCCATGGGGAGGATAAGTCCGTTGTTGAACAGGTCGTACTGGAAGTTCATGGCACTCTCAATAGTAGCGTCGTTTACATTGCAGACAAGTCCGCCCTCGTCGTTGGTGCCAACAAAGGGAACGCCTGCGGAGAGCAGCAGCGCCTTTTCGTTCCAGTAGCCGTCAAGACCCCACTGGTCGGAGTCCTCGTCCACAAAATCAAGGAGCATCTGCTTAAATGTATCCCAGTTCCATTCGCCCTTTTCGTAGAGGTCCCACGGGTCGTCCAGACCGTTCGCCTCAATTGTGGCTTTATTGTAGATAACAAGGGTCTCCGCCTGAACGTCCGTGACAAATTCAAAGTGCTTTCCGCCAAAGCTTACAAGCTCCATGGCGGTCTTTGTATTCTGCCATACAGCGGAATTTATATCGATATAATCGTCAATCGGCTGGAACATACCGCTCACGATGCCCTTGGGGAAGTTTGCGACATCGTCGCCTGGGAATATATCAACGCCGTCGCCGCCCAGCACCTTTGTGGAGAGGTCGTCGAAGCGGGTATTCCATGTGGTGGGAACCCACTCGATGGTTCCGCCGTATTTTTTCTCGAACATTTCCAGACCGACGGACTTGGAAGCGCCGTTGGAGCTTGGATTGATGTCATAATGTGCCAGCCATTTTACGGTCTTGTTTTCCAGCTCCACGTCCTGCAGGTCGGACATAACGTCCGCCAGAATGTCCTCCTCTTCCGCCTTGAGAGTCTCGGTGTTGATTGCCACGGTCTTTGCCGTAGTAGTCGCCGCTGTGGTAGTCGTTTCCGCGGAGGTATCTCCGCCGTTTTCCGAGCCGCCGCAGGCGGTAAGTCCCGCCGTCATAGTCAGCGCTGTAAGTCCTGCCAATATCTTCTTGATGTTCTTCATAAATTAATCCCCTTCACATTATTAAATTGTTGCCGCTTATGTCAGCTAAATCATGATGTTCACGCCATTCCCGTTATTGTGTATATAACGGAAAACGAAAATCAGACCCGACATAACGCCAATAAAAGTAACGGCGTCATGCCGAGCCTGATGTTATGATACGATATACCGCACATTTCTGTGCGATATACCGTAAGCGCCCATAAATTGTAATTATTCAGCCTGCTTATCCTTAACGTTCTGGTTAACTTCTTCAACCAGCATGATGATAGTATCGGCAATAGCCTCTCTGTTGGAAGCCCACTCAACACCGTGAAGAGCAGCTCTCAAGCCGATAGTATCGCCGCCGTCTGTTGTAAGGGAAGCAATATCTGCGGAGCAGCCTGTTGCAAGGTCGATAACAGGATACCTTCTTGCAAGCTCGTTGATCTCCTTGTTGTGGTCAAGGATATCCTGAGACCACTGGTAGTCGTCCAGAGCCTTTCTGTCGGAAATAGCAACAGCTCTTTCATCGGCGGAGCCGAGAACGTTACACTCTGCAAAGAGTGCGGCACCCTGAGGATTTGCAGCGCCCTTACAAAGAGCGAAGCCGTTGAGCTTAGCGCCCTGCCAAGGATCGGAGCCTGCGGGAGACGGAACGGGAACGATGCCGAGATCCTCGGGATCGATAGCGGTTGCCCATGTTTCGGGGTCTGCCTCAACAGAGTAAGAGCCTACTATGTAGAACAGCTGTCTGCCCTCGCCCATCATCTGAGGCTGCTCGGCCCAGTTGAACTGCTCTCTGGGGAATACCAGACCGTTTGTGTACAGGTCATACTGATAGTTCATAGCCTTTTCAACTGTAGCGTCATTGATGCTGCAGACAATATCCGTACCGTTTGAGGAAACGGAGGGAACGCCCGCGGAGAGGAACAGAGCCTTTTCAGCCCAATAACCGTCGAGACCCCACTGGTCGGAATCCTCATCTACGAAGTCAAGGAGCATGCTCTTGAATGTATCCCAGTTCCACTCGCCCTGCTCATAAAGATCCCAAGGATCGTCCAGACCGTTTGCTTCAATAGTAGCCTTGTTGTAGATAACGAGAGCTTCTGCGGTAACGTTTGTGATAAGCTCGTAGTGCTTGCCGCCGAAGTTATAAAGCTCCATAGCTTCCTTGATATTCTGCCAGATAGCGGAGTTGATGTCGATGTAATCATCAACAGGCTGGAACATACCGTTTACGATACCCTTAGGGAAGTTGGCTGTATCGTCGCCGGGGAAGATATCAACGCCGTCGCCGCCGAGTACCTTAGTGGAAAGGTCGTCAAAACGTGTATTCCATGTTGTGGGCACCCATTCAATGGTACCGCCGTACTTCTTTTCAAACATTTCCAGACCAACAGACTTGGAAGCGCCGTTGGAGCTGGGGTTAAGGTCATAGTGGGCAAGCCACTTTACCGTCTTATTTTCAAGCTCAACATCCTGAAGTTCGTTCATAACGTCCTCCAGAACAACAGCCTCGTCTTCTTTAAGTTCCTCTGTGTTTGCCGCAACGGTCTTAGCGGTAGTAGTGGTAGTGGTTTCCTCGGTAGCGGTCTCTCCTCCGCCGCCGCAGGCTGTCAGACCGGCTGTCATGGAAAGAGCCATAAGACCCGCAATGATTTTTTTGCTGTTATTCATATTTTACCTCCAAATTTATTTATCCGCCGAACGCGGACATGAACGATTTGTGCTGTACCACAGTAAAGCACTAAAACCAAATTTTTATACTAATTTTTGATCTGCATGTATACAAAAAATCGGGCAAAAACTTGAATATATAGATCTTGCACAGATTTTTTGTTTACACATTGATGAAAAATTAGCATTAACCATATACATTATAACAAAATTGATAAATTAAGTCAATGTTAATTATGTATATTTTTTTGTTACATCAATATAAAAATTCAACAAAAATCCGGCATACTCACTGCGGAATATGCCGAATTTCCATATTTATT
>JBJEQM010000337.1:0-5231 GCA_051881755.1 Oscillospiraceae bacterium | reverse complement strand
TCCGCTTCGCGGATTTTATTCTTAGTTTGCTGTTTGCCGCGCTAAATTCCGATTTAACAATTGACATTTTCCGTCGATAATGATACTATTATAATATAAACCTAACAAAGGAGCTTGATATTATGAGTAAACGCTATGAACGGCTTGAAAAATGCTATAAATGCTTTAAGGAAAAGGTGGATTTCACCCCCGACATCGCCCTTATCCTCGGATCCGGACTGGGCGACTACGCCGATGGCATAGAGCAGGCTGCCGTACTTGATTATAAAGACATTGAGGGCTTCCCCGTTTCCACCGCCCCGGGACACAAGGGACGCTTCGTTTTCGGCTATGTGGGCGGCGTAAAGGTGGTCATCATGCAGGGCAGAGTGCATTATTATGAGGGCTATCCCATGGAGGATGTTGTGCTGCCCGTCCGCCTGATGAAGCTTATGGGCGCAAAGGCGCTGTTCCTGACCAACGCGGCAGGCGGCGTGAACTTCGACTTCCACGCAGGCGATTTCATGCTCATCTCCGACCACATCAATATGGCGCCCTCCCCGCTTATCGGCGAAAATCTCGACGAGCTGGGCGTGCGCTTTCCCGATATGAGCAATATCTACGACAAGGAGCTGCGCGCCATTGTCCGCGATACCGCCAAAGCCCTTGATATCGGGCTTCGTGAGGGCGTGTACATTCAGCTGACGGGACCCAATTACGAATCCCCCGCCGAGATACGCATGGTGCGCACTCTTGGCGCGGACGCCGTGGGAATGTCCACCGCCTGCGAGGCTGTCGCCGCAAATCACTGCGGACTGCGTACCGTGGGCATATCCTGCATATCAAACCTTGCCTGCGGCATGACAGACAAGCCCCTCACTCATGCAGAGGTGCAGGAGACCGCCGACAGAGCCGCTCCCCTGTTCCGCCGCCTTGTAACGGAATCGGTGATAAATATAGCAAAAATACTGTGATTTGACACAATTCAGCCCGTCACGCTGTATGTTACCGTGTGCTTCGCAAGGGCTGATTATGAACTCACAGTAAACAGATTGTATTTTTGAATGTAAAATAATAGGCTAAAATGTATTTTATTTACATTTTATTTTGTCCGAAACATGTAAAAATCCACATGACATATATAAAAATGAATATTTTATAATGTTTTTTTAAGGTTTAAAAGGTTATTTTGTGAAATTTACAAAGCGTTAATAAATAATAGCCAAAAAATTCACAGATACAGTATGCCGTTTTGCTATAATATAGGATATAAAGGTGTTTTTTCGGAACAGCGAAATATGTGCTGAAAATTTGTATGACAGGAGGACAATTTTATGTCACTTGGTAAAGTTCTTGTTGTTGATGACGATAATAATATCTGCGAGCTGCTTAAGCTCTATCTTGAAAAGGACGGCTACGGCGTTATCATTTCCCACGACGGTGAGGAGGCTATAATTAAGTTCAACGCTCTGAAGCCCGATATTGTTCTTCTGGATATCATGCTGCCCGAGCTGGACGGCTGGCAGGTCTGCCGCGAAATAAGAAAGAAGTCCAATGTGCCCATCATTATGATAACCGCCAAGAGCGAGACCTTTGACAAGGTGCTTGGTCTGGAGCTGGGTGCCGACGATTATATCGTTAAGCCCTTTGATACAAAGGAAGTTATCGCAAGAATAAAGGCTATTTCCAGACGTATCGGTCAGTCCGGCACGGAGACCGAGGTCAAGGAGGTACGCTACGACAAGCTGGTCGTAAACATGACCCGCTACGAGCTGAGAGTTGACGGCAAGGTACAGGATACCCCTCCCAAGGAGCTGGAGCTGCTGTTCTATCTTGCTTCCAATCCCAACCGCGTTTACACAAGAGACCAGCTTCTTGACGAAGTATGGGGCTTTGAATATTACGGCGACTCCCGTACTATCGACGTTCACATCAAGCGTCTGCGCGAGAAGCTTGAGGGTGTTTCGGACAAGTGGGCGCTCAAGACCGTATGGGGCGTAGGCTACAAGTTCGAGGCTGAAGAGGATAATGCGTAAAAGCGTATTCTCCGAATATTTTTTCCTGTGCGCAACTATTTTTTCATCTGCCATAATCTGCATAGCCGTGGTTCTGCTGGCGGTCTCCTCCGCTTTCTATAAGAGCGAAAAGAGGGACTTTCTCATCAGCACCTCGGAGGAGGTCGTTGCGGCGACAAAGCTCAGCATTTCCTCCAACGGCAATGTGGACACAGGCTTTCTTAAAAATGTCTATCTGAATATATCGGATACGACGGGTATTGATTTTACATTATTCGACTGCGGCGGCGTTGCTTTGGTTTGCTCCGAAGCGCCGCCGTGTTCTCATACAGGAAGAATTATTGGGGATAATATATTGGAAAAGGTGACGGAGCAAGGCTTTTACGAGCTGAGCAGTCTGGAGCATTATTACGACCACGCTTTTTTTAATCTTGCATATAAGATCATGCAGGACGGCGATACCTATTACCTTTTTGCAAGAATGTCCGCGGATTCGCTGAGAGAGTATCTTTCAAAGCTGCTGCTGGTAATATTGCTTGTGGCACTGATCATGCTGGTGGTTATATTCCTGGCGCTTTACGCTGCAACAAAGAAGCTTATGGCGCCCATAAGGGAAATGACCATGGCGGCAAAGCGCTTCGGCGAGGGGGATTTCTCCAAGAAGCTGTATAATCCCGACCAGAACGAGCTGGGATTTCTGGCGAACTCCCTCAACGAAATGGCAAGCTCACTGGAAGCTATCGAGGAAAACAGAAAAAGCTTTGTATCAAATGTCTCCCACGAGTTGAAAACGCCCATGACTACCATCGGCGGCTTCGTGGACGGCATACTGGACGGCACTATCCCGCCCGAGCAGCATAAGCACTATCTCCGCCTTGTATCACGCGAGGTAGACCGCCTTGCGCGACTGGTGCGGTCAATGCTGAATATATCCAAGTACGAAGCGGGCGAGCTGGAGCTTTCCACGGAAAATTTCGACCTTATGCCCGTTATCGTGCAGACCCTGCTTTTCTTTGAGAAGCGTATCGACGATAAAAAGGTGGAGATACGCGGTATCGAGCGGGGCAGGTTTATGCTCAACGCCGATATGGATCTTACCCAGCAGGTCATTTTCAACCTTGTGGAGAACGCGGTCAAGTTTGTAAACGACGGCGGATATATCCAATTTGACTTCGCCGAGCTGCCCGACGGCATGAGCAGAGTAAATATCAGAAACAGCGGCGAGGGCTTAAAGGCAAACGAGATATCAAAGGTGTTCGACCGTTTCTACAAAGCAGATGCGTCGCGAGGTATCGACAAAACAGGCGTAGGTCTGGGCTTGTCCATTGTGCGCTCCATAATAAAGCTTCACGGCGGAGTTATCCTTGTGCGCAGCGAGCCCGAGGAATATGTCGAGTTTGAATTTACGCTTAAAACGGGCGTGAGAGAAGCGCCCAAACAATAGCGGCGGCTTGTTCCGCACAGGAGCAGCCGCCATTTATTTTTGCAAAGGAGGTTACTATGGATAATGAGAATAACGGCTTAGAGCCTATCCAAGAGGATACCGCGGCGGAAAATGCCCCCGTGCAGAATGAGAATACTCCGCAGGACAACACCGCACCGCAGAGCAGTGCTGTGCCACAGGACAATACGGCTCCGCAATATAATGCCGATAATATACAGCAGAATAATATACCGCAGGGCAACGCTGCCGCGCAGAGCGTACAGCAGGCACCGCCTCGGCAGAACGGACAGTATATACCTCCCCAGGGCTATGTCCCTCCGACAGGACAATATATCCCGCCGCCGAACATGGGCTATGTCCCCCCTGCCCCGCCGAAGAAAAAGCGGCTGTCCGCGCCGTGGATAGTGGCAATATGCGTGGCGATCGCCGTCATGTTCGGCGTTATACTGTTCCTGTGCGCGGAGATAATAGTAAAGCTCAACAGCTTCCCGAAGCAGTCGGGCAGGTTTGACAATCCGGAGACACAGACGGCGGAGCTTAACACAAGCAGCGGCGGCACAAAGGTGGATATCACACTGCCCACATCGCCCCGTCCCGTGCTGGAGCCCAAATATTATGCCGACGAGGGAACGGGTCTGCTGACCACCGAGGGCGTTGCGGAAAAGGTAATGCAGTCTCAGGTTTATATCGGCATATACAACGACGGACCTTATCAGGAGTCCGCACGCGGCTCGGGCATCATACTCTCCGCCGACGGCTATATCCTGACCAACGCCCACGTTATCGACGGCGCAAAGGATATCAAGGTCGCCACAAACGACGGAGACCAGTATGAAGCCAAGGTCATCGGTATAGATAAAAAGGCGGACGCCGCCGTTATAAAGGTAGAGCCAAAGTCTCCCCTCACCGCCGCTGAGATAGGTGATTCCGATACCGCCGTTATCGGCGAGATGGTAGCGGTCATCGGCTCGGCAGGCGCATTTGAAAACTCTATCACCTTTGGATATATAAGCGCCCTTGACCGCGTGGTGGAGACGACCTATTCCTCCAGCGGCAAGCTTAACTGCATACAGACCGACGCCGCGCTCAATCCCGGCAACTCGGGCGGCGCGCTGGTGAATATGTACGGTCAGGTCATCGGACTTTCCGTAGGCGGCATGAGCCATGAATATTACGACGGCATAGGCTTTGCCATCAATATAAACGACATTGTACCCATTGCGGAGAGCCTTATCGAGAATGGCTATGTTGTGGGCAGACCGAGAGTCGGCGTCATGTATTATCCCGTCACAACGGAGCTGGCGGCGCAGTATGATATACCAATCGGACTTTGCATTGCGGAGGTTGACCCAAGCTGCGACGTTGCAACAAAGGATATCCAACCCTACGATGTTATCACCGAGATAGACGGCATGGCGGTATACGATGCCGAGACCGTGGAAAAAGCCATGGAGGACAAGATCGCAGGTCAGACCGTCACCCTGACGGTGTACAGAAAGACCGTCACCGAGGAAGAGATAACCTTTACGGTGGATATTGTTCTGGCGCAGAAATATGATACCTACGAAGCGGAATAAAAATTTACCCCCGCAGAGAGCACACTCTGTGGGGGCATTTTTTGAGAGTTATGGATTTGGCGCTCATAATCTCTTTATAGGCATTATATCACGTTATTTTGTTATTTGCAAGTAGCATAACAAGAAAACACACGATATTTCAACGAGCGTATAAAAAATGAATGTTTTATACTAAACACCATTTAAAATATGGAAAAAATCAAGCCGACAATCTTG
>JBJEQM010000336.1:0-5244 GCA_051881755.1 Oscillospiraceae bacterium | reverse complement strand
AAGTACATCGAACTGAGCAGGATTTCTTACAAGCTGCATTGCGCAGTTGTCAACGAGGATATCCTGAAATTCAACGTCGGGATATTCGGCTGCAACCTTGTGAGATATTTCTCTCCACAGACGAGAGGAATCCAGCACGTTTGCCTTATCAACGGAGTGTACCTTTGAGCGGCGCTTACGTGCCATATCGAATGCAACGCGGCAGATACGCTCAACCTCGTAGTCGGCATATGCCATGGAATCACTGGCGTGCTTTACACCGTTTTCATCGGTGTATGTTTTTCTCTCGCCGAAGTATGCGCCGCCGATAAGCTCTCTTACGATAACAAGGTCAAGACCGTTGTTTGTAATATCCTCTTTCAGCGGACAAGCCGAAGCAAGGGGAGCAAGCAGCTTTGCAGGACGGATATTAGCAAACAGCTTCAATGCACCTCTGATACCCAGCAGACCCGCTTCGGGACGAAGATTTCCGGGGAGGTTATCCCACTTTTTGCCGCCGACTGCGCCAAGAAGCACGCTGTCGGAAGCAAGACAAATATCAATAGTTTCCTGCGGCAGAGGAACGCCTGTTGCGTCGATAGCACAGCCGCCCATAAGAACGTCTGTATATTCAAATGTATGTCCGAACTTTTCACCTGTTTTGTTCAGCACCTTAATAGCTTCGTTAACGATCTCGGGACCGATACCGTCGCCCTTGATAACTGCAATTTTCTTATTCATTGTTATTACTCCTTTACTTTTTCAGCGAATTAAGAAGTCCGCCTGCGTTGATTATCTCCTTAATGAACTCGGGGAAAGGCTGAGCCTGGAATGTCTTACCCGTTGTTTTGTCGGTGATAACACCCGTATCAAAATCAATTTCTACCTCGTCGCCGTTCTTGATATTTTTAGCGGCTTCGTCACATTCGAGAATGGGGAGCGCTGTATTGATAGCGTTTCTGTAGAAAATTCTTGCAAAGGAAGAAGCGATAACACAGGATATTCCGCTTGCCTTGATAGCAATAGGAGCGTGCTCTCTGGAAGAGCCGCAGCCGAAATTGTTATCCGCAACGATAATATCGCCCTGCTTAACATTCTTTACAAATTCCGTATCAATGTCCTCCATACAATGAGCGGCAAGCTCCTTAGGGTCGGAGGAATTGAGGTATCTAGCGGGAATGATAACGTCTGTGTCGACGTTATCGCCGTATTTATGTACAAAACCCGATGCTTTCATAGTATCTATCCTTTCTTACATTAATTCGCAGGGGCAGCTTATCTTGCCCGTTACGGCAGAAGCTGCGGCAACTGCGGGAGATGCGAGATATACTTCGGATTCGGGGTGTCCCATACGTCCGACGAAGTTTCTGTTTGTTGTAGCGACTGCTCTTTCGCCTGCGGCAAGGATACCCATGTGTCCGCCAAGGCAAGGTCCGCAGGTAGGAGTGGAAACTGCGCAGCCTGCTTCGATGAATATTTTCAGCAGACCCTTTTCCATAGCTTCCATGTAAATTTTCTGTGTAGCGGGGATAACGATACATCTTACGCCGCTGTGAACGTGTCTGCCCTTGAGAATGGAAGCTGCCATTTCAAGGTCTTCCATGCGTCCGTTGGTGCAGGAGCCGATAACTACCTGATCTATCTTTACATCACCCACATTGTCAATGGTGCGTGTGTTTTCGGGGAGGTGTGGGAATGCTACCGTAGGCTTTATCTCGGAAAGGTCGATATCGTATACAGCGTCGTATACAGCATCGGGATCGGCTTCGTATACCTTATATTCGCGGTCAACTCTGCCTGCCTGATATGCCTTTGTAATATCGTCAACGGCAAAGATACCGTTCTTTGCACCTGCCTCGATAGCCATGTTTGCCATGGAAAGACGGTCGTCCATGGAAAGACTTGCAAGGCCCTCGCCGCTGAATTCCATAGATTTGTAAAGAGCGCCGTCAACGCCTATCATTCCGATAATGTGCAGGATAACGTCCTTACCCATAACATATTTGTTAAGCTTGCCTTTAAGGTTGAACTTGATGGCGGAGGGTACCTTGAACCATGCTTCGCCCGTAGCCATGCCCGCAGCCATATCCGTAGAACCTACGCCTGTGGAGAATGCGCCGAGAGCGCCGTATGTACAGGTGTGGCTGTCCGCGCCGATGATACATTCGCCGGAAGCTACAAGTCCTTTTTCGGGGAGAAGTGCGTGCTCAATGCCCATATCTCCAACGTCGTAATAATTCTTTATCTCCAGCTTGGAAGCAAAATCGCGGCACTGCTTTGTGTGTGCGGCAGATTTGATGTCCTTGTTGGGAGTAAAGTGATCCATTACCATTGCGATCCTGTTCTTATCGAATACTCCGTCAAAACCTGCTTTGTTGAATTCATTGATGGCAACAGGAGTTGTAACGTCGTTGCCAAGCACCATATCAAGCTTACATTTGATAAGCTGACCTGCTTCGACCTTGTCAAGTCCTGCGTGGGCGGCAAGAATTTTCTGCGTCATTGTCATACCCATATTAATGACCCTTCCTTTCAAAACGGGCGTCAGCATATGGCTGCGCCGTAAAATATTTTACATAAAAAATTATTTTGATATAGTTGTATTATAGCACATTATGTGGTATAATTCAAATACATATATTGCATAGATGATATAACTAAAAATAATATTATGGAGGTAATGCAGATGATTTCGGAAAGCAATCTTAACAGATACAGGCTGTTCTGCGCTGTTGCCGAGTGCGAGAGCATATCACGGGCGGCGGAGATGAACTATATCAGTCAGCCTGCCATAAGCAAGGCGATAACAAAAATGGAAGAAAGTCTCGGTACGGTGCTTTTTGTAAGAAATCACCGCGGCGTTACCCTCACCGATGAGGGAAAGATACTTTATGAGCAGCTTAAGACCGCATTCGATATTATAAAGGTAGGCGAGGAAAAGCTGCGGCGCATAAACGATCTCGGTATCGGCAGGCTTCGTCTGGGCGCCAGCGCGGTGCTGTGCAAAAATATGCTCCTGCCTTATCTTAAGGGCTTTATCGAGGAAAATCCCCATATAAAGATAACCATAGAATGTCAGTCCTCGGCGCATATGCACAAGCAGCTTATGGACGGCAGGATAGATATTGCGCTGATGGTGAAGCCCGAAAACATGAACGAGCTGTCCTTTTATTCCTTCGGCGAGATAGAGGATATTTTTGTTGCGGCAAAATCCTATACCGACAATCTTTTGGACAGGGGAGAGACCAACATCTTTGAAAACGGCAACATAATGCTGCTGGACGGCGAAAATGTATCCCGTCTGCACGTTGACAGGTATTTCAAGGAAATTGGAGTCGAGCCCGAGCATATTCTGGAGGTCAGCGGCATGGATATGCTCATAGAATTTGCCAAGATAGGTCTTGGTGTTGCCTGCGTTATAAGAAAATTTGTTCAAAACGAATTAAAAAGCGGTGAGCTTGTTGAGATCCCGTTAAGCGTGCCCATAAATAAAAGAGAGATAGGACTTGCTTACATGAAAAGCTCAAAGCTCACCGTTTCAATGGATAAGTTTATGGACTACATCAAGTCTCACGAAATTAGCTGAACGCCGTCTTTCATAAGCTTGTATTCGATACTGTCGATAAGGGCGATGACCGATGCGTTTATAATATCGGTGGACGTGCCTACCGTTGTCCAGATGTCCTTGCCGTCGGTGCTTTCGATAAGCACTCTTGTGTTTGCGGCGGTGGCGGCGCTGCCGTCAATGATACGCACCTTGTAATCGGAGAGGTGCAGCTCGGATATCTGCGGATAGAATATGGCAAGCGCTTTTCGCAGCGCCTTGTCTATGGCGTTTACCGGACCGTCGCCCTCGTCTGCGGCGATCTGATATTTGCCGCCTACGAACACCTTGACCATGGCGGTGGAGGGATTGTTTACAACGGAGTGTGCGTCGTTCTTTTCGCCGATTATCTTGAAATATTCAATGCTGAAATAATTCTCCAGTGTGCCGAGATATTTTTTTACAAGAAGCTCGAACGAAGCCTCGGCAGCCTCATACTGATAACCGTTATACTCCTTTTCCTTGAGCATTTCAATGATGGAGGCGGTCTCGGGGCTGTCCTTGGTGAGTTCGGGCGCTATTTCGTTTATACGCTGCAATATGGCGGAACGTCCCGCTACCTCGGAGAGTAGTATATTGCGCTTGTTGCCCACGGAATCGGGAGGGAGATGCTCAAAGCTGCGCGGATTTTTGCGCACTCCGTCGGCGTGCATACCGCCCTTATGGGCAAATGCACTTTTGCCCACATACGGCATTGTGCCGGGAAGCTTCATGTTGCATATTTCGGATATATAGAGTGCAAGCTGGGTAAGCTTGGATATGCTTTCGTCTGGTACGCATTTTATACCCTGTTTCAGCTGCAAGCCTGCAATGACCGTAGAGAGATTGGTGTTTCCGCAGCGCTCGCCGATACCTGTAATAGTACCCTGTACCTGCGTCGCGCCTGCTTTTACGGCGGCAAAGGAGTTCGCCGCGGCACAGCCCGTATCGTTGTGACAATGTATGCCTACGGGTACATTTACAGCTGCTGCGGCAGCAGCGGTTATGTCGGCAATTTCATCGGGGAAGCAGCCGCCGTTGGTATCGCAGAGAACGATAGCGTATGCTCCCGCTTTTTCCGCCGCACGGATAGTTTCAACAGCATATGCGGCGTTGTTTTTGTAGCCGTCAAAGAAGTGCTCGGCATCAAAGAAAACCTTTTTGCCCTTTCCCGTGAGATATTTTATTGTATCCGATATCATGGCGATATTTTCTTCAAGAGTAGCGCCGATTATCTCCGTGGCGTGCATATCCCAGCTTTTGCCGAATACAGATACATACTCCACCTTTGTTTCGGCAAGAGTATTAAGGAGCGCGTCGTCCTCACAGGAGGTATTTTTGCGGCGTGTTGAGCCGAATGCCACAAGCTTGGAGTGCTTCAGCTCATATCTCTCCGCCTTGCGGAAAAACTCCATGTCCTTATGGTTTGACGCGGGATTTCCCGCTTCGATAAAATCTATGCCGAAGTCGTCCAGCGTTTTCATTACCCTGAATTTATCTTCAACGGAGAAGTTTACATTTTCACCCTGAACGCCGTCGCGGAGGGTGGAATCAAATATACTTACCTTTTTATCCATAGTATAACCTCATAATTACTTTATTTCAAGTATAGGCTCTGCAATTGAAGCGCCTGCGGGTACCATCGGCAGAACGTTTATATCCTTGCCGATGAGACAGTTTAT
>JBJEQM010000335.1:0-5247 GCA_051881755.1 Oscillospiraceae bacterium | reverse complement strand
TCCGCTGTTTAAGTTACGAAAAATTATCCGCCCAGACCGCGCTATTGCAGTATTGCCGATGTTTTTGGCAACACTTATTTTTTCACGGTCAAGATACGGCTTGTATTCCTTGTCCTGCGGCGGGTTTCCACCGCTGAAATATACACCCGTGCTGGCGATTTTCAATTGTACCTTGTTTGCCGACAACTGCGGGTATGATGTTGTATCGCCAAACCGAATAAACACCGTAGACAGCATAAATTCCGGCACCTTCGCCGCCTTGCAGTTCCACGCGGTATATGTATAATTCTCCACCCGTGACCACACAGCAGAAGCCAGCGCAGAGCAGGCAAACGGCGTTGAAATATCCAGCGTTATGCCGTATTCGCCCGTTTGATATACAAACTGTTCGCCGCTGTCGCTGTTTGTCATGACCAGCGCCGTGATTTTCTGTATACCATTTTTTTCGATTTCCGCATAATCGGTGCTGTATATAATTCCGTTGAGATTTCTGCCAAACGTCGATAATACAGCCATGCCCGACGCATCGCATATCCACACGCCGCACATAGCCGCCGAAACATCCTCCAATATATCGCGGCAGGTGCAGTTTTTCAGCTGTTCTTCGGTAAAATAAATACTGTCTGCGCCTGTATTATCGGAATACCCATATTCATCAATACCGCACTGATAAAATACAGCTGACAGAACATATACAATTGATATTTTACCGTCGGTAAATGTCAGCGCAGATGTATCAAATCTTTGGTCTGTCATAGCCAGCTTGTCATAGCAGATAAAATGACACACCTTGTCCGATACAGTACGTTTCATAATGTAGTATGTCGGTATCGTGCCGGTAAATTCGGCATTTGCGGCACAGGTCAGCGTAACGGGAACATTATCAAGGATAGCCTCGGCATACTGTTCATTTTCGTCGTATATATCAAACTCAAATCGTTTTGATATCACGCCCGATGTGCCATATCCCGATATGGAATGAGAGAATACCATATTGCCGAAATGCTGTATATTGTTGCCGTTTATGGTCAGAGACCAGCTAAAGTCCACCTCCGCCGATGTCCGCAGATTCCAACGTCATGGATAATGTCCATGTTATGTTGTCCGTAATAAGCGGATTTTTCTGCCGTGGGTCGGTGGATTTTGGTACAGCATTATACTTTGTGCACTTGAATTGCTCCGTTATGGATATGGGAGAAGTGTACGTCAGTTCAAAGCTGCTTTTGTTTACAATGGACGCAATATCCTGCGCCGCTGAGTGCGGCACCTTTTCCAATGTACATTGTATAATCGTTTTCTGTCCCATTATTTCAGATATGTCCTTACCGTCATAGCGGGTGAATTTGCTGCCCGAATATACGGGCGAAACGGATATGCTGTAGGACGTGATATAAGGGTGCAGCGGAATATTTTCCGCGATTATCTGTATCATAAAACCTCCTTATGTTCCCTGCGTGCGCTGTTCGCTGTTCTGGTATTCCGTCACGCATTCGCCGACGACCTTGTTATCCAAGTATATCTTTGTTTCCTGTGGCTCCACGACCACATTAAGCCGCTGTTCGGGGCTCTGATTGCCGCTGAACTGTGATGCGTTTACAAAGAACTGTGCAACCGCTTCATCTTCCATCTTCAGCTTTAGGGTCTCATTAAACGCCTTTGCGAACTCCTCCGCAGAAAGCACACCTGCCTGATATGCGTCATCGGCAAGAGATTTCATAGCCTTGTCAAATTCATCGGTTATTTTCTGCGCCTCGCTGCCGTACATATCCGCAGACAACTCCTCGGCGACCTTGTCGCGCTCTTCATACAGCTTAATAATCTCCTTGCGCTCCGCTTCGGACATATTGGCTATCTTGTCCGCGAATACCATAGCTTCGTCCGCATCAAGGGAATTGAGCTCGTCCAGCAGACCGTAAGAAGCGCCGTCCTCTTTCAGCTTTATAATGTCATTGTGGTAATCGCGCATCTTCTTAATCTGCTCGTCGATGTTATTTACTGTGTATGTTGTGACCTCATTGCCGTCCTCATCCTTTTCGGTTATTACATCGAATAAGCTGCCGCCGACAGCAAGCAGACGTTCCTTGTATTTCTGCCGACGTTCCTCAATTTCGGACATAGCATCATCATATTCCTTGATGACCTTTGCCATACCGTCAGCAACGATATTTTGCTGCTTTTCGGTGCTGTCCTCCGCGATTTTCTCCTGATCGTCAAATATCTGCTTGTAATATTTGTGCGATTCGGAATTATATTTCGGGAAATATGTCTGAACAAATTTTATGCGCTCATTTAAAGCCTGTTCTTCTGTATACAAGCCTATTTCGGTATAATCGGATATTTCCTGCCAGCGCGCCTTTATCTTTTCGGACATTTCCTCGGCAAGTTCGGCAGCGGTTTTTTCCTCTTCTTCCTGTTTTTCCCGCAGCTCTTTTTCATATTTCTCCTGTTCTTCCTGCGCTGCTTTGGCAGCTGCAAGAGCCTGCTTGCCCTGCTGCTCATAATACTGCGCCATAACGCTGACATTATCTCCCGCCGCCTGAGAGATAAGCTCTCCGCTGCTGCCGTCTCTGCGTCCTCCGCTTCCTGCGCCGTCATGACTGTGTCCGCCCGTTACATATCCGGTTACTCTGTCGCCTATTTCAATAAGCGCTTCTGTGCAGTCGTCAACTGCCTTGTTGTATGCGTCAACACAATTATTTGCCCATTCCGCACACGCCTGCTTGAAATCAAAATTCTTTATGCCGTCAATAACGGTAGTGAGCATATCGGCAGGCAAATCTATCCATAATGTTTTTGCAGTATCGACCAACGTACTTCCAAGGCTGAAAATAATATCGGGTGCAGCTTCAAGCAGTTTCGGGATAGCATCGACAAGTCCCTTGCAAAGCCCCACAAGCAGCTGCTCCGCACTGTCAAGCAGAGGGTCAAAGTTATCCAGCAGACCCTGCGCAATAGTCAGCACGCACTCCACAGCCGCAGGAATAAGCTGCGGTGCCTCTTTGCCGATATCGTCCGATAATGATGTAAGCAGCTTTACCGCAGTATCGGCAAGAACGGGCAGCGCGTCAAGCAGCCCGTAAGCAAACTCAAACGCCGCAGTAACAGCCGCTTCCGATATTTCGTCGGCATGGTCCAGCAGACCCTGTGCAAAGGAGCGTATAAGCGATACAGCGCCGCTTACGATATCGGGGGTATAGTTTACTATCTCCGCCGAAGCACGCGCCAGAACGTCGCCTACTTTGCTTGACAATGCATCAAGTCCGCCGCTTTCATACGCCGCCTGCAATTCACCGATATATCCGGTAGCCAGCTGTACAGCCTGCCTTACCTTTTCCGAAATGCCGTTGTATACACTGATACCAAGGCCCTGCAGACTTGCCTTTGCTTTGTCAATATCACCGTTAAGGGTATCGGTCATTGTAGTGAAAGCATTTTCCAGCGCTGTTGTGTTCGTGGACATCTCCGCCAGCGTATCATTCAGCAGACCCATACCGTTCTCGGACGTAAGAGAAAGTATGCTGTTGAGCGCTTCCACCGAGCCGAAAAGACTTGCCATTTCCTCGGTGCTGCCGCCTGTCTTGACGGATATTTCTTCAAGGAAACCTACCCAGCCTTTAGCCTGCAATCCTGCCGCCGAAAAGTCAATACCAAGACGCTCCGCTGTCTTTGAAGCTTCGGAGCTGGGGGAGATTATGGCGGATAACGCCGCCTTTATGCCCGTCATAGCCTCGCTTGTAGCAATACCGCCTGCTGTCAGAGAAGCGACCGAGCTGAGCAGATCCTCCACCGATACTCCCGCAGTAGCTGCCAAGGGTGCAACATTACCGATCGACGACGCCAGCTCGCCGAATGATGTTTTACCCTTGTTCTGGGTGATAAGGAATTTATTTGCAAGGCTTTCCGCGTCCTTTGTTGCCATGCCGTATGTATTCAGTACGGACGTTAAACCGTCAACAGCCGTCGCCGTGTCCGTAAATCCGCCCTTTGCAGATTTTACGGCTACTTCAACAAGAGAAACCGCGTCAGCCGTCGCGGCACCTGCCGAAATTGCCTGATATAACGCTTCGTTCAACTCATTGGCACTTGTACCCACCTCCGCGGAAAGAGCTGTTACGGAGCCGCTGAGGCTGTCTATTGATACAATGCTTGTGTCCGCGATAGTGGCGACTTTTTGCAAGCTTTCCTCATACGCCGAGCCTATTTGTATAGCCGCACCTGCTGCCGCAGTAAACGCCGCCGAAATAGCCGCTGCCGATTTTACAGCCGCGGAAGAAAGAGCCGATACACCCTTTTCAAACCCCGAGCTGTCCACCTTTGTGTCAAATAATAATCTGCCGTCTGTAGCCACATTATACCTCCTTATTCGCCTAAAAATGCCCGCGCCTGATTTATCCTGCGCCGCTCATACAGCGACACGGGCAGCTCGTAAATATCCTGCATGGACATAATACTGTCCTTGCGCTCCTCCGACATATTGTCTGTGATATCCGTCTGACGTATGCCCATAATATCGTTGATACGGGTATCTTTCAGCCCCTTGAAAAGCGCGCGGAATTTCCACCAATGCAGATATTCCACATCATATAGGTCAATGTTATAATTCTGCATAAACGCCGCAAAAATAAGGTCCGCATCGTAGTCATAATCATAGGCGCGCCTGCTCTCGGATATTTCGCCGCCGACACTGTCACGAGGTATGGGAGCACCGCAGCGATAAAACCAGAATATAAACCGCAAAGCGGCGCGCAGGGGAGGGGCGTTCTTCCCGAACACCATGCGCACAATTATGTACAGCTTCATTTCCGCGGGCACATCACCGTCGAATAACAGTGCCTCTGCCTTTATCCATGCGCGGAAATCGGAGCGGAAATCGTAATATTTTCCCCGATAATAATACCTTTCGGGGAGCGTCCTGTCCGATAATATCATTTGCTTGCGTAGCGTTTGATAACGTCCATAGTTGCTTTCTGACTTTCATTTTTCAGAAACAGCCAGAACGCCGACAGCTCGTCCGTATCAATGCCGTGTGCCTCGTCCTTTTCGGGGAAGATGCGCTCGGTCTCCTCTTCGCCGATGAAAACGGAAACGCCCTTTTTTGTGGCGCGTACAATATCAACCGATGTCTTTGCCCCGCCGATAGCCGCAGATGCCTCATTAATTCGGTCAATAATATCCGCTGTTTTCGGGGGAATTTCAAAGGTCTTTCCGTATGCCTCCACAACGCGGGGCTTTTTATCATATATAAAC
>JBJEQM010000334.1:0-5259 GCA_051881755.1 Oscillospiraceae bacterium | reverse complement strand
TATAAAGTGTATATAAAATATTAACATCATATGTAATCACCTATATTGTACCATACATTTTCGTTGCTGTCAATAAAATTAAAGCGTATGTTTTAATGAAAAATACCAAGAAAAACAGAGGATATTAATGCACTTTTACAAATATAGGCAAGCAGACGGGGTTTTTGCCGAAAAATAAGAACCTGTCTTCACAAGATCCGTCACTGAGAGTATGACGAAAAACGGCAGAAACGATTTATACTAATCCCCGATTAAAAAGTATACAAAAAATCGAGCAAAATCATGCGTAAATGGATTTTGCGAAGATTTTTTCCCGTTTTTTATTGGTGTTTAGTATTAATCAGCGGTTCCTTAATATAAAATATAAAAGCGGCGAAATTCTTCACCGCTTTTGTTATTTTTCCTTTGCCTGACTTTGGTTGGTCACTTTGGCATAGTAGGGGTAAACCGAGGATAGGTATAAAACAAGAGATCCTGATGTACAGCCATATCATATATAATATTCGGGCTCGTTCATCTTTGGAACAGAGAAGCAGCTTTCGCGTACGATAAGCGTCCCCTCCATTTCCAGCTTTGAGATGGTTTTATGTCCGCCGGAAATCCGGTCGAGAAGAAGCGTCAGCGCAAACCGTACCATTTCACTTTTTGGCAGCGACACGGTGGTAAGCATCGGAGATGTGTACTGCGCTTCGGCAATATCGTCACTGGAAACGATAGAGGGAGTATAATAACAGTTCCTGCGTTTGCCAAGGCATTTTAGCATACCAATGGCAAGAATATCGTTTGCACAGTATATCCCCGTAGGAGGATCGACCTGTCTGAGAAAATATTCCATTGCCTTGTAACCGTTGGTCTCGTCGGGAATTGTATCGTAAATGAAATCAATATCCGTTTCAAGCTGATACTTCGACTGCGCCTCCTGATATCCCGCAAATCGCGTTTCATTATGACAGCTGCCCACATAGCCTATCCTGCTGTGACCGAATTTGACGAGATATTCTATCGCCATAACAGCGATCTTTCTGCCGTCGCACAGGACTTCATCTACCTCGTAATTTGTAGAGTTACGGTTTATCGAAACTATATTTTTCTCATGCTTTTTCAGTGCCTTGAGCGCTTTCGGGCAGCACTTTCCAATGATGATCAGACCGTCCGACTTGTGCTTGGAGTTTTGGTACAGCTTGTCGGCGTCCCTTGAAACGTCCTCCGTCATGCAGTATTTGTCATCGGAAAATTCGGAACAGTACCATACGTTTGAAACAATGCAGCTGCGCTTTCTTATTTCAATTTCCGCAAGACGCAGTATCTCGCTGAAAAAAGGATCCTTTTCCTCCGAGACCACGCGGGTGAGAAGAATATCTATGTAATATACGTCCCTGCTCTCCGTACTGCCGCTTTTTAGGCTTCTTGCCGCTTCATTGGGTACATAGTTTATTTCCCTTGCGGCGTCCAGTATCCGCTGTCTGACCTCCTCGGACGAGCATCTGTGATGAGGATCGCTTAATACCCGCCCTGCGGTAGATACCGAAACTCCTGCCATTTCCGCTATTTTTTTCAGGGACATAATTTTATCTCCTTTATTTGATTATTTTTATCTCATACCGATCCCCGAATAAAAATGTGTACAAATTTTTAATTGGTTATTATAGCAAGACACAAAAACAGACCGGCAAAAACAAGCAAGGACAAAGCGTGATGAGTTAGGGAAAGTCCACAAGGGAGAACGGCAACACTATTTGCGTTTTGCACTGCCGAACTTGTCAGGATATTTTGGGAATTGCTGTAGGTATAATGGTATTATAACATTTTATCTGCGTTAAGTCAACGGTATTATTTATCGGTCAAGTAACTTTTGCTGCAATAATATCCGAAGCTTTTGCTTGATTGGAGCTTTAGAGAAAATTTGTACACGTTTTTAATTAGTGATTATAGCAATAATGATACGCGGGTTGAGGGAGATGACAGCCATTTTATCATTTTTTGACTTTAGGAAATATCTAAAAACCGGAACACGAGCAGATTTTCGTACATGACTTATATCAGCTGCAAGGCGTCAAGCCGCAGTAATACTTGATGTATCACAAGACTTGACAACGCAGCAGATGATATAATTCATAGAAAGCTGCCGTGAGGGAGGTTTTTAGATGTTTCCTTTATATTATTACAAATGTTTTTTACATATCTTTTATTGACATTTAAATATAATAGTAGTAATATTATAATATACTAATCCTATCAAAATTATAGACTTAGGAGGTACTTATAGTGAACGGAAAAAAGACTAAAATCAACAAGCTTCATATTACTGCTGCTGTTATTGCGGCAGCGGCGGTCCTGACCGTTGTTATTGCCAAATTCGGAGCACGCACGGAGGTCAGCTCCGAAATATCGGTTTCTTCGGATACAAAGTCATCGGTGGCATCCAACGGAAAAATATATATTCCCTCGGATAATATTTCCGACGGAATATCATTTTTTGATTATACCGCTGCGGACGGAACGGCTATGCAGTATATACTTGTTAAGGATTCCGACGGAGAGGTCAGAGGTGCGCTGAACACCTGTCAGGTATGCAACGGCTCTCCCTACGCATATTTTGTCGCCGACGGCGATAGTGTGATCTGCCGTAATTGTCGGAATGAATTTCCTATTGAAGTCATCGGATCAACGCACGGCGGCTGCAACCCCGTGCCCCTCGATATCAAAGCGGAAGACGGAAATTACATTGTTGACGCAGAATATCTGGACAGCATTTCACCCGCATTTTCAAACTGGAAAAAGGGTATATGATAATGAAGGAAAAGACCCTGTTCACCGAAAACATGACCTGCACAGGCTGCGAAAGCCGTCTTGAGAAGCGGATATCAGCCATTGAGGGAGTATCTTCGGCAAAGGCAAGCTTTACGGAAAATAAAATAACGGTGACTTTTGATGAAGAGCTTTGCAGCTGTGAGGATATTATCAAGGCTGTGGAGGGCGAGGGATATTCCCTGAAAAAAGAAAAAAGCGGCGGAGCTTCCGACGCGGTTTCCGTTATAATCATAGTTATCGGAGTTTATGTTATTGCAAAGGCATTGGGGATAGCTAATGTTTTCCGCTATTTTCCCGAAGCGCGGGAGGGTATGAGCTATGCTGCGCTTTTCGCTGTGGGATCGCTGACTTCCGTGCACTGTGCGGCAATGTGCGGAGGAATAAATCTTACCGCAAGCGTGGGAGGAAAATCGGACAGATCCGTTCAGTCAGCGCTTTTATACAATCTCGGAAGAGTCATAAGCTACACGCTTATCGGTGCTGTGCTGGGAGGAATAGGCTCAGCGGCGGCTGTCTCGGTCAAGGCACGTGCTGTGGTGGGACTCATCGCAGGCGTGTTTATGATAATTATGGGACTTAATATGCTGGGCAGCTTCGGATTTCTGAGAAAATTATCGGTGCGTATGCCTAAATCGCTTATAAAAAAGCTTTACGGCGGAAAAAATCACGGCTCGTTCTATATTGGTCTCATTAACGGCTTTATGCCCTGCGGACCTCTCCAGTCGATGCAGCTTTTTGCAATTGCAAGCGGAAGCGCAGTACAGGGTGCACTGTCAATGCTGTTTTTCTCTTTGGGAACGGTGCCGCTGATGCTGTTTTTTGGTGCGGTTGCGGGAAAACTGAAAAAAAGCTTCAAACATAAAATGACAGCGGCAAGTGCAGCGCTTATTCTTATTTTCGGAATTGTTATGATCGACAATAATGCTGCTTTATCGGGTCTTTATCTGCCTGAAATTTCGACGAATACGGATAATGCAGTAAAATCTCAGATAATCAACGGAACGCAGTATATTGAAACGGAGCTTGATTTCGGAAGCTACGAGCCTATAAGCGTAACAAACGGTATTCCCGTGGAATGGACGATAAATGCGGACGAGGAAAAGCTCAACGGCTGCAACAATGAGATCGTTATTCCGGAATACAATATTTCCGTAAAGCTGAAGAGCGGAGAAAATGTCATACGCTTTACTCCCGAAAAAACAGGAATTTTCACTTATACCTGCTGGATGGGTATGATAAAAAGTACGATCGTTGTGACATAAAGCTTTACCAAGCTGTCGTCCGTTTCAAGCTTATGCATACTCTGTTTGAAAATTTTCGGACGGCAGCCTTACTTATTCTGCCGTCCGCATAAATATAAGCAACACCGAGCAATCAGCAGCTGTGCGACAAAGGCGTCAGCTGCTGATTGTTCGGTGCTGCCTATATATTTTTAAGGAGTAATATATTGTTATGTCAATGAGCGTATCGCCCGAACAAGTCTGTCAATATCCTCGGGAGAATTATACAGCGCAAGAGTGGGGCGGACAACTCCCTCAAGCCCGTAGGAACGCAGGATAGGCTGTGCGCAGTGATGTCCCACCGTTTCGTTGTCGTACCCGTCAAGGATAAAGGACAGAGCGCTTGACTTCTGCGCCGCCGTACCGATAAGGTGCAGACCGTTTATCTTTGCAAGCTCATGCTCGTATGAACACGATATGATATTGACAATTCCACCTTGTATGTGATAAACTGTTATTGTCCATTTCGGACCGCCTCCTATGATATTTTTTACTTTGGCTTGCGACACCATTGTTATTATATCATAGGAGGCGCTTTATGTCATCACGCCCGATACGTCTTACTCAATTCTCCCCAGCATAGCTGGGGGATTGAGTTTTTCATTCAAGGAGCTTTGTTATCCACTTGGGAGTAATCGCTCCGTACCGAGGCTTGGTTTTTGTGATGTCCGCTAAATTTTACGCTGTCTTTGCACCCAGCGCATTTATCTTTTCTTCTGCCATGATAGTTTCCTCCAAAAAATTTTATTTATATCAATCGAATTGCGGAACGGAATAAAATCCATATGTATCGGCTGCCGCAATTGAGTGAAATCGGGTCATTACTGGGCATTGACGGGTCAACGTTTCTTCACCTCTTCCTGCTTGTCGGATTTTCGGCAGCTCCGAAAATTTTTCACTTTGTTCAGCAAGCTTGTCACAATTCATTGAAAAAGATCATTCTGCTTGAAAAATCATTCAACAAAAAGCGAAGTAGAATAATACCTATCGCCGCTGTCGGGGAGAAGTACAACAATGGTCTTTCCTTTATTTTCGGGACGTTTGGCAATTTCAAGCCCTGCATGAAGTGCAGCGCCCGAAGATATTCCCACAAGAATACCCTCCGTCCTTGCAATCAGCTTGCTTCTGTTGAATGCATCTTCATTGGAAACGGCTATGATCTCATCAT
>JBJEQM010000333.1:0-5264 GCA_051881755.1 Oscillospiraceae bacterium | reverse complement strand
TCCTTCTTTATGTATTCAATGGAGCCGTCGGCAATGCCTGCTTCAAAGTCGATATACTTTGCACCGCCGAACATGGGTACATTGTTGATATTTTTAAGTACGATCTCAGCCGCGCCGAGAGTGAGCTGACAGCCGTCGGAGCCGTATACCTTGTAGCCGTTGTACTTAGCGGGGTTGTGGCTTGCGGTAATAACTATACCTGCGCTGCACTTTAACTCTCTTACCGCAAAGGAGAGCATAGGCGTAGGCATAAGCTCGGGGTAAATGTATACCTTGATGCCGTTTGCGGAGAGAACGGAAGCGGCAGTCTTGGCGAAAACGTCCGACTTGATGCGGCTGTCATAAGCGATGGCAACGGAGGGGTTTACCTTGAACGCCTCTTTTACATAGTCGGCAAGACCCTGAGTAGCGCGTCTGATAGTATAAATATTCATTCTGTATGCGCCTGCGCCGATAACGCCGCGGAGACCGCCCGTGCCGAATTCAAGGTCACGGTAGAATCTGTCCTTGATAGCTTCGTCGTCGCCCTCGATAGATTTAAGCTCGGTCTGCAGGTCGGGGTCGTCTACAGCTTTTTCGCACCAAAGAGAATAAAGTTCCTTTTCATTCATAATAAGTCACCTCATAAATAAATTCTTGACATACGAATATAGTCTTAACCTTACTCATTATAGCACATCATTTACCAAAAAGAAATAGGTTTAATAGTTTTTTTACAACGCGGCTAACAAAATTGCAAATTTGGAATATTTGTATGTTTATATTGCTGACATATAATGTATTAACATAATAAACATATATAGTTAAAATATTGTTGATATTTGGAGCGTCCTCAAATTCGACCGACAGTCAAGGAGGATTTATGCAAAAAAGGTATAAAAATATTGCCAAAAGCAAATAATAGTGGTATAATATCATTATATCTTAAGGAAAGGTCATGGCTTATGAACTACGAAAAATCAACATTTTATTTTAAAAGCTCCAACGGCGTGAATAATGTCGCCTGTTATTTATATGTCCCATCGCAGACCGCCCCAAAAGCCGTCGTGCAGATATCGCACGGAATGTGCGAGTATCTTGCCAGATACGAGGACTTTATCTCATTCCTGTGCGGACGGGGCTTTATCGTCTGCGGCAACGACCATATCGGTCACGGCGCTTCGGTGAACAACCCCGACGAGCTGGGCTTCTTTGCCGAGAACAACGGCTGGCGCTGTCTTGTCAAGGACGTTGTGACCCTGTCCCGCAACATACAGGAGCGTTATCCCAAGCTGCCGTATTTTCTTCTGGGACACAGCATGGGCTCTCTTATCGCCCGTACGGTCATTGCAAAATACAGCGAAATATACGACGGTGCCCTTATATTGGGTACAATATCCCTTGATTTCGGCACGGACGCCTGTCTTGCCATGGTCGAGGCGACGGCAAAGCTGAAAGGCACCCATTACCGCTCCAAAATGCTGGACAGAATGATGTTCGGAATGTCCAATGTAAAGATTGAAGAGCCTGAGACGGAATACGACTGGATATGCACCGATAAGGACGTAGTTACACGCTATGCCGAGGACCCCGAGTGCACATTTATATTTACCGCGCGCGCCATGTACGATCTTATCATGCTTGTAAAATATGTGTCCAAGCGCGACTGGGCAGAGAAAATATCTACCAATCTGCCAATTTATATTGCAGGCGGCTCGGAGGATCCCGTTGGAAGATACGGCAAGTGCCTGAAAGAGGTTTTCGAGCGGCTGCTGAAAGCGGATATTACCGACGTTGAGCTGAAAATCTACAATGGTATGCGCCACGAGATACTCAACGAGGTAAACAAAGCCGAGGTCTACGACGATATACTTGGCTGGCTTGAAGATCATCTTCCCGAAAATTAAAACAGAACGGAGCATATTATGTACGCAAAGGTAAACAGCTTAGGGCTTTTCGGACTTAACGCCTTTCCCGTGGACGTGGAGATCGAGACCAGCAAGGGAACGCCCTCTTTTGATATAATCGGTCTTGCGGATATAGCCGTAAAGGAGAGCCGCGAGCGCATTCGCGCCGCTCTGAGGGCAAGCTTTATAAACTTTCCTCTTGCAAGGATAGTGGTCAATCTTGCCCCTGCGGATACCAAGAAAACGGGCAGCGCTCACGACCTTGCCATATTTGTGGCAATGCTTGCGGTAACGGGGAACATTACGGCGGATATATCACGCTCAGCCTTTATCGGAGAGGTATCACTCAACGGCACGGTGCGCGGAGTAAACGGCGTGCTGCCCATGGTGCTGCTGGCGAAAAAGGAGGGCTTCACGCAGGTGTTCGTTCCTGCGGATAACGCCTTTGAAGCAAGTGTGGTGGAGGGTATCGACGTGTACGGCGTGGAAAATACCCAGTCCCTTATAAAGCATCTTGACGGCAGCGCGGTCATGGAGAAGCAGCGCCCCTATGAGGTCAAGCCCGACGACAGGATATACGATATAGATTTTGCGGACGTACGCGGTCAGCAGGTTGCCAAGCGCGCTCTGGAGATAGCCGCCGCAGGTGGTCACAATCTGCTTATGATAGGCGCTCCCGGTTCGGGAAAATCCATGCTGGCAAAGCGCATAAATACAATACTCCCCGATATGACCTTTGAGGAGTCCATCGAGACTACTAATATACATTCCATCTGCGGTATGCTGGACCCCGAAACGCCCCTTGTGACCAAACGGACGTTCCGCTCGCCCCACCATACCATTTCGACCGCAGGACTTGCAGGCGGCGGAACCATACCCCGTCCCGGCGAAATATCCCTTGCTCACAACGGCGTGCTGTTTCTGGACGAGCTGCCCGAATTTTCGCGGAATACATTGGAGATACTCCGTCAGCCGCTGGAGGACAGGACGGTCACCATATCCCGCGCCAACGGCACCGTTACATATCCATGCTCCTTTATGCTTATCGCCGCCATGAATCCCTGTCCCTGCGGATATTACGGCAGTACGGAGCATGAATGCCGCTGTACGAAAAATCAGGTCACATCATACCTTGGACGAATAAGCGCGCCTCTGCTTGACCGATTTGATATACACGTCAGGGTCAACCCCGTAAATTACGAGAGCCTGTCCTCCAAGACAAAGGGGGAGGGCTCGGCGGAAATGCGGGAGAGGGTAGCCAAGGCTCGTGAGATACAGCTGCGCCGTTTCAAGGGCATGGAGGGCGTGACCTGCAACGCGCGCATACCCGACGGAAGTATCATGGAGCTTTGTCCGCTGACGGAGGAAGCCTCCGACACGCTGAAAAGCGTGTTCGAGAAAATGGGACTTTCCGCACGCGGCTATAACCGCATACTTAAATTATCACGAACCGTCGCCGACATGGACGGAGCCGAGGTCATCGGCAAGAAGCACGTTGCGCAGGCGGTGCAGTATCGTTCCCTTGACAGGCAGTTCTGGGGACGCTGATGGAAAGGACTTGTAATAATGATAATTGACGCTCATGCACATATTTTTCCCGATAAAATTGCCGAAAAGGCGGTGGAGGGCATAGGCTCGTTCTACGACCTGAAAATGCGCTTTGACGGCAAGGTGTCCACTCTGCTGGATATCGGCGCGAAAGCGGGCGTGGATAAGTTTATCGTCCAGTCTGTGGCAACGACTCCCGCGCAGGTGCCCCATATCAACGATTTTATCGCGGAAAGCGTCAGAAAATATCCCGACAAGCTTATCGGATTTTGTACCATACACCCCGATTATCCCGATATTGAGGGAGAGATAGACCGCGCTCAAGCCATGGGCTTAAAGGGCGTAAAGATACACCCCGACTTCCAGAAATTCTGTATCGACGACGAAAAGGCGCTGAGGATATACCGCCATATCGAGGGCAGACTGCCCATTCTCGTCCATACGGGCGACTTCCGCTACGAATATTCCAAGCCCCGCCGCATGGCGAGGGTGCTGGATATGTTTCCCAAGCTGGACGTTATCGGCGCACATTTCGGCGGCTGGTCGGAATGGCAGGACGTTGTTGAGGCGTACAAGGGCAGGCGCATTTATGTTGATACATCAAGCTCCCTGTATGAGCTGCCTCCCGAAAAAGCACGTATGCTTATTGACAGCTTCGGTATCGACTATGTGCTTTTCGGCACGGATTATCCCATGTGGAACGCCGCCGAAGAGCTGAAGCTTCTCGATAAAATATCCCTCACCGACGAGGAAAAGGAAAAGATACTCCATAAAAACGCGGAAAGGCTGCTGGGACTATGATAGATATTGCGGAACTGACATATCGTGCAATCGAATATGATAAAGGCGACCCCAGAAGAATACAGCATTTTATCAAGGTACACAGCTTTGCCCGTCTTATCGGTACGTCGGAAAAGCTTACGGCGGAGGATATGAACATACTTGAAGCGGCGGCTGTGCTCCATGATATCGGCATACACAACTGTGAGCAAAAATATCGCTCCACGTCGGGAAAATATCAGCAGACCGAGGGCGTGCCCGTGGCGCGTGATATACTTTCCGATATGAAGTGCAGCGATAATGATACAGAAAAAATATGCTTTCTTATCGCCCGTCATCATACATACGACGGCGTAAATTCCGTGCTGTGGCGCATACTGCTTGAAGCGGATTTTCTTGTGAACGCGTATGAGGATAATATGTCGGAAGCGGCTGTAAAAACCGCCTCGGAGAAAATATTCGGGACGGCTTCGGGAAAGAAGCTGCTGAACGACCTTTTTCTTGGAGAAAAATACAATGTATAACGCGCTCTTTTTCTCGTTTAATTCAAAATATACTCATGCCGCTCTTGCGCCGTGGTGCCTGCTGGCGGGGACGAAAAAATACTGCAAAAGCGAGATAAATGCGTCCGTGGCGGAGGGCACGGTCAACGAGCGCGAGGACGATGTTCTTGCCCGTATCGCGGCGTACAAGCCCGATTTTATCGGCTTCTGCACATATATCTGGAACGTGAAAGCGGTAATGTCGGCGGCGGAAAAATATAAAAAAGCGCACCCCGATACCGTGATAGTATTGGGCGGTCCCGAGGTAAGCTACAACCCCGAGGAGATATTGTCCGCGCCATATATCGACTATGTAATCAGCGGCGAGGGTGAGCAGCCCTGCGCCGTCCTGCTTGACAGCATCGTCCGCGGCGAGGACATTCCCGATGGCTTCGGCATCTGCACAAGGGAGCGTATTTCGTCCCCGTTTATATCCTGCGAGGAGCCGCCGTCACCCTACTGCGGCGAATTTTTTGCTGCTCTCGGCAGCCGTATACCGTACATCGAA
>JBJEQM010000332.1:0-5269 GCA_051881755.1 Oscillospiraceae bacterium | reverse complement strand
TCGTTTTCCTCGGCTTTAAGGCAGTTGTTCTGACAGCCCGTAATGCCGAATTTGAACTTGTGAGGAAGCTCTCTGGCGAAATATCTTTCGTCCAGCTCCTTGGCAAGAGCGTATGTATCGATACAGCCGCTGGGACATATTGCCGAGCCCTGACAGGCAGTGACCGTTCTTACTCTCGGACCGCATACGCCAGGCTCAACTCCGCCCTCTGCAAGCGCCGCCTTTACCGCGTCGATATCGTCCAGCTTGATAAAGGGTATCTCCACGCTCTGCCGCGAGGTAAGATGAACGTGACCGTCGCCGAATTTGTCGGCTACCTCCGCTATCTTTGCAAGCTGTACCGCGGTAAGATTTCCTCCCACCACTCTCAGCCGCAGAGAAAAGTTATTCTTCTGCTTCTGGCGCATAAAGCCGCCCTTTTTTAGTGTTGCATAATCTACAGCCATGTGTTAGTCCCTCCCATTTATTATATCCAAAGCTTGACGAAAATCCTCAATAAGATCGTCAATATCTTCAATTCCAATGCTTATCCTTATGCTGTCGTCATATACTCCCGCGCTGATACGCTGCTCTTCGGTGCTGTGAGTGTATATTGTGCTTGCGGGGTGTATCACAAGGGTACGCACGTCGCCGATGTTGGTGGCAACGATGGAATATTTCAGTGCGTTTATGAGAGCAAACGCCTTTTCCTTGCTGCCTGCCCGTATGGTGATTATCGCGCCGCCCATGCCTTTGAGCTGCTTTTGTGCAAGGTCGTAATAGGGGCCTGACTTCAGAGCAGGATAATTTACCGTAACTCTGCCGTCCGCCTCGAAAAACTCCGCCAGCTTTTTGGCGTTGTAACAAAGACGCTCCATTCGCAGACCGAGAGTTTCCAGACCTATGGAATTAAGGAATGCGTTCATGGGCGCAAGACAGCAGCCCGTGTTCCGCCATATGCCGTTGCGAAGCTTTGCAAGATATGCAAACTTGCCGTATTTTTTATATTCCGCAAAGCCCTTGTATCGTGCCGGGTCCCACTTGAAATTGCCGCTGTCGATTATAACGCCGCTTATGGAATTTCCGCTGCCGTTTATGTATTTGGACGAGGAATGTACGATAATGTCCGCGCCAAATTCAAATGGATGAACAAGATAAGGCGTTGCAGTGGTGCTGTCGATGATGAAGGGAACGCCGAGACTGTGAGCAGCGTCCGCCACAGCCTTTATATCCACGATATTCAGCTTGGGATTGCCCACAAGCTCGGTGAATACCGCTTTTGTCTTATCCGTTGCAAGACGGGCAACGCTTTCCGCCGTTACTTCGTCGGTAAATTTTGTGGTTATGCCAAAGGCTTCAAGGTCGCCGAAAAGGTCGATCGTGCCGCCGAAAAGGGTGGAGCCTGCGATTATCTCGTCGCCTGCCTGCAAAATGTTCAGCAGCGACATTGTCACCGCCGCCATGCCCGATGAACAGGCAACAGCGCCGATACCGTTTTCCAGCGCGGCTATCCTCCTTTCAAAGGAGTCCACCGTGGGATTGCTTATCCTTGTGTAAGCATATCCGGGCGCTTTGTTGTTGAATACCGCTTCAAGCCGCTCTGCGGAGCCGTGGGCAAATGCGCTGGACTGACATATGGGAGCAAGAGTCGCGCCCGTTGTGCTGTCCCCGTCAAAGCCCTGATGAAGCAAAGCCGTGTTAAAATTCATATTATCACCAGTTTCCTTATACTAAATACTAATATCTTATCGTTATGCAAACAAAGACGGCACAATTATATCTGTCGTATTTGTTATAGGTTGATAAAAAAATAGTATTATATATATACCGATTCTTCATTCAGCGCGCTGTTTTCCAGCAGATGCGCCCTGCCGTCCGATATGACAAACATTCGGTATACAAAAACGTCCACCTTTTCGCCCACGGAGACGTCGGGCTCGTCAAAGCCGCGCCTTGCGGTGAGAAGCACGCCGTTTACCCTGACGGATATCTCGATATTGCTGCCGCGGAATGCCGTCCGCTCAACAACGCCCTCCGAAACGGAGCTTTTGAATTTAACGGGTTCGCCTTTTTTGTATATCTTGACAAATTCGGGACGTATAACAGCCTTTTCCGCGCCGTCGACATTATCAAAGGTGTGGAATCCGCTGTAATCGGTGAAAATTGACGGCTGACCGAAGAACGACGCCGCAAACGCGGTCTCGGGCTTGCCGTAGACCTGTGCAGGCGTGCCCACCTGTTCTATCCTGCCGTGGTTGGTGATGATTATTTCGTCGGCAACTTCAATTGCCTCGTCCTGATCGTGGGTAACAAAAATGCTTGTTACTCCGAGGCGGCGTATCATGTCTTTCAGCCAGCTGCGAAGCTCCTGACGTACCTTTGCGTCAATTGCGGCAAAGGGTTCATCCAAAAGAAGCAGCTGCGGATTGGGAGCAAGGGCTCGCGCAAAGGCGACTCTCTGCCGCTGACCGCCCGAAAGCTGACTGGGAAATCTTTTCTCCAGCCCCTCCAGACCGATAAGCTTCACAAGCTCCGTCACCCGCTCCTTTATCTGCGCTTTATCCTGCTTCATTACCTTTAAGCCGAAAGCGATGTTATCATATACCGTCATATAGCGGAACAGGGCATAGCTTTGGAAAACAAAGCCGATGCCGCGCTGACTGGCAGGCACGTCGTTGACCACTCTGCCGTCAATGATTATCTCGCCGCTGTCGGGATTTTCAAGTCCCGCTATCATGCGGAGAATGGTGGTCTTTCCGCTGCCGCTGGGGCCAAGCAGTCCGATAAGCTTTCCCTTTTCGATACCGAAGCTCACATCGTCGGAGGCTTTAAAGCTGCCGAAGCTTTTATTTATATTTTTCAGCTCAATGTACATTCTCCGACTCTCTCTTTCCTATATATTCTATAACGCTGCGTATGATAAGTATAATGACCGCCATCATAACAAGAATGGACGATACCGCAAATGCAGGCACATACTTGAACTCATTGAACAATATCTCCACATGAAGAGGGAGGGTATTGGTCTTGCCGCGGAGATGTCCCGACAGAACGGATACCGCTCCGAATTCGCCCATTGCCCTTGCGGCGCAAAGCACGATACCGTATAAAAACGCCCATTTTATATGGGGGAATGTTATTTTTGAGAATATGGTGAAGCCCTTTGCTCCCATAAGAGCGGCGGCTTCCTCCTCGTCGGTGCCCTGCGCTTCAAGCACGGGGATAAGCTCCCTCGATATAAAGGGGAACGTTACAAATATGGTAGCCAGTATAATGCCGGGCACGGCGAATACTATCTTTATGCCAAGCTGCTCCAGCAGAGGATATATGGGGCTTTGCCGTCCGAATGTCAGGACGAATATAAGACCTGCGATGATGGGCGATACCGTTACGGGCAGATCGATAAGTGCGCCCAAAAGCTTCTTGCCCTTGAAATGGAATTTTGTGATAAGCCATGCCGCGAACAGACCGAATACCGTGTTCAGCGCCGTTGCCGTTACTGTAGCCTCCACCGTCAGGATAATCGCCTTTACGGTGTAATTGTCCGATACAGCCTCGGCGTAGACCGCAAAGCCCTGCTTTAACGCCTCGGTTATAACAGTTATAAGGGGCAGCACCAGCATGATAAAAATAAACAAGATGCTTATGCCGATAAGCAGCCATTTTACGACCTTTGATTCCTTACGCACCCGAGCTGCCTCCTTTAAGTATTTTTGCGTTTCTTATCTGGATAAGATTTACCAGAAACAGTATCAGAAATGCAGCCGCAAGCATTACAAGGGCGATAGCCGTTGCGCTGGCGTAGTCGTATTCCTGAAGCTCCGCCATAATTATCAGCGGAGTTATCTCCGTTTTATAGGGCTGGTTTCCCGCGATGAATACAACGCTGCCGTATTCGCCGAGACATCTGCCGAACGCCAGACCGAATCCCGTAAATATCGCAGGCATTATTTCGGGGAATATTACCTTGAAGAATGTCCTGCAGCGGCTTGCTCCAAGCACCTCCGCAGCTTCCTCGTATGACGGGTCAAGCTTTTCCAGTACGGGCTGAACGGCTCGCACCACAAAGGGTATGCCGATAAAGACCAGCGCCACGGTTATGCCTATACGGGTGTATGCTATCTTGATGCCGAATTTTGCAAAAAATCCGCCGATGAGTCCCTTGTCCGCCGTAAGAGATGTAAGCGCTATGCCCGCTACCGCCGTAGGCAGCGCAAAGGGCAGCTCTATCATGCCGTCCAGCAGGCGCTTGAAAGGAAAATCGTATCTGACCAGCACCCATGCAAGTATAACGCCCATTACGGCATTTATCAGGGAGGCAATAAACGCCGTCAGGAAGCTTACCTCAAAGCTTGCCAGCACACGATCTCTTGTAATGGTCTTTATTATTTCGCTCAGGCTCATATTTGCGGTGAACACCACCAGCGAAGCCAGCGGTATCAGCACTATGACGCTGAGGATCGTCAGCGTAACGCCCATTGACAGCCCGAATCCGGGGATAATTCTCTTGTTAGCTTTTTTCACGCTGCGCTCCTTTTGCAGCTGTCACCGCAGGATATTGTATATATCCTGCGGCGGCAGTTTCAGTTTATTCTTTGTTTTCGTATATCTCGTCAAATATTCCGCCGTCGGCAAAATGCTTGGTCTGTGCTTCGTCCCAGCCGCCGAACTGCTGAATGGTAACAAGGTTTACATTTAAATCGAATACGTCCGCATACTCATTAAGGATATCCTGATTGTAGGGACGGTAGTAATTGTCGCCTGCAATGCGCTGTGCTTCATCGGTGTAGAGATACTGCAAATATTCCGTAGCGGCTTCTCTTGTACCTCTGTCATCAACTACCTTGTCAACAACGGCAACGGAGGGCTGAGCCAGTATGCTTATGCTGGGAGTAATTATCTCGTAATCATCGGGATAGTCCTTGATGGAGAGGAACGCTTCGTTCTCCCAAGCCAGAAGCACGTCTCCCTGACCGTTTTCAACGAATGTGGTGGTAGATCCTCTTGCGCCCGAGTCAAGAACGAGAACGTTCTGATACAGCTTCTTGATAAAGTCCTTTACCTGTGCTTCATCTCCGCCGTAAAGCTTGTCGGCGAAAGCCCATGCAGCAAGATAATTCCAGCGCGCGCCGCCCGAGGTCTTGGGGTTGGGAGTAATGATACCCACATCGTCCTTTACAAGATCGTCCCAGTCCTTGATGTTTTTGGGATTGCCCTTTCTTACAAGGAAAACGATGGTGGAGGTGTAGGGAGCGCTGTCGTTTTCAAACTCGCTTACCCAGCCGTCCTC
>JBJEQM010000331.1:0-5285 GCA_051881755.1 Oscillospiraceae bacterium | reverse complement strand
AGCTCCCGTCGGAATTGACGAAAACGGGGATATATGCTATCTTGACCTGCATCAGGACGGTCACGGTCCTCACGGATTGGTGGCAGGTATGACAGGCTCGGGAAAAAGTGAATTTATAATGACGTATATCCTGTCCATGGCATTGAATTACAGCCCTGCAGAGGTGTCATTCATTCTTATTGACTATAAAGGCGGAGGAATGTCCAAAGCCTTTGAAAAGCTGCCCCATCTTGCGGGAATGATCACCAATCTTGACGGCTCCGACATAACAAGAGCCTTTGTCTCAATTGACAGCGAGTTAAGGCGAAGAGAGCACGTTTTTGCCGACACGGGCAAGCAGCTGGAAATGACAAATCTGGATATATATAAATATCAGAAGCTGTATCGTTCGGGAATGGTCTCCGAGCCGATGTCTCACCTGTTTATCATATCCGATGAGTTTGCCGAGCTCAGAGCACAGCAGCCCGAATTTATGGATAAGCTTATCAGCACGGCAAGAATAGGAAGAAGCTTGGGCGTGCATCTTATACTTGCAACGCAGAAGCCCAGCGGCGTTGTAAGCGACCAGATATGGAGCAACAGCCGCTTTAAGGTCTGCCTGAAGGTACAGGAAGCCGCAGACAGTATGGACATGATACTGCCGAAGGATATATGGATACGCTTATAAAGATACTTATAGCAGTAGGATAATATCGACAAAAATAAAAACACCACGCAAAGACCGATGCCTTTGCGTGGTGTTGATCTATACTCATAATTTGTGCATCATGAAAACCAGATGCCTCATACCGTCCCTTATGCTTCTCAGGTGAGACCTGCCGTTTCTGCCGTCACAGCGCAGATCGACCGGTATCTCGTCGATACGCATACCCGCCGCGGCAAATCGTCCGATAAGCTCCGTGGCAAATTCCATGCCCTTGGAGCGCAGTCCCAGCGAAAGGGCTTTTTCTCTGTCAAACGCCCGTATGCCGCAGTGGAAATCTCCCACATAGGTTTTGTAGCGAAGCCTGCCGATCAGCGATAGAAGCGGTACTCCGAAATACCGATGATGCAGCGGCATTGCACCTTTTTCGATTTTTCCCTTGAAACGATTGCCCATTACAAGCGCAGCGCCGTCGCGCAGATGAGCGGCAAAGCCCTCGATATGTTCAAAATCATAGCTCATGTCGCAGTCGCCCATTATGATATATTTGCCTGCGGCTGCATTTATGCCGCTTATCAAAGCGCTGCCGTAGCCCTTTTCGCTGACGGTGATGACCCTTGCTCCCATGCGGCGCGCAATTTCCGCAGATGAATCGGTGCTGCCGTTGTCGGAAATGAGTATCTCATAGCTCAGTCCCTGCTTTTCCGCTCCGCGTGCTGCCTCGGATATGCAGGCGGCAATGGTTTTTTCTTCGTTCAGACAAGGCATAAGTATGGTAAATTCAACGCCCATGTGAACCACTTTTTTTCTTTTTATTTTGATTTTCCGTTTTACGCACGGCTGCTCCGATTGCAGTCAGCAGCGCAAGAATAACGGCAGCCTGAGCGCGGTATGTGAAAAAGTCGTGCAGATAGGAATGGTTGTTCAGTACAATATACCTCAGGTACGGCACAGCGCCGAGGATAAACACTATAAAAAGATATCCCCTTGCCTTTTTGCTGCGCCGTGACAGATATATCGCCATGCCCGCAGCGGCAGCAATAAGAATTATTCCCATAACGGCAGGAAAAATATCCATTCTTTTTGTGCCGCCCATCATTGTGGATATGTTTGTGAAGGGAGCGGCAAAAATCTGCGCAATGGGCGACATTACCTGCGCGCTGCCGCCTAATCTTTCACCCGCAGATGAAAGCGCCGCCGTGAATTTGTTTTCTCCCGTGACCGCAGAAGCGGCAGTCCATTTGACAAGATACGTTCCGCCGTATGCCAAAAGCCATCCCAGAGAGCATTTTGCCGCAGTGATCGTCTCGCTTTTTGCATCTCTGAACCGTTCCTCACTGTATCTTACGGACATTATCATTATCAGCGGAATAAGTAAAGTAAGTGTCTCGGCGGTGAGAAAATCGAAAAATGCTATCATAGTGCCGCTTATCACCGACAGGATAATAAGCGGCGTATCGCCCTTTTTTTCTGACTGCAAGAATACAGGAAGCATCGCCAAGGTCACCAGCACCGCAGGCTGATATTCCATCGCAAGTCGGATATTCCACGCCTGTACGCAGATAAAGGACAGCGGCAGAGCGACTGCTTCAAGATAAAGACGGCGTTTTGCAAGTATCGCGCATGATACCGCCGGCAGCAGAACCGCCGCTACAGCTCCCGTGAGCCTTACGCCGTCCATATCGGTAACTGTCAGAAGCGGACGGATAAAAACGGCAGAGCCGTGCCAGTATCGTGAATAGTCGGTGTTGGGCGCGGTGCCGTTCAGCGCAGCGTACAGACCGTAGTTTTCACCGTAGTCGATCACGCCGTCGTTTCCGTCAAAATACTTTGTGTCCAGCGATGAAACAAAGGGATCGCTGCTGTCAATGTTCCATATAACGTTCATCAGGATAATATCCGCATAGTTGTCGCAGATGGTATTTCTGCTTCGGTTCTGCGGAAACGGATCCGCGCCGTTCATTTTATATGCGGTGCTGAGCACATTGTCCCTGATTTTCTCGTTGGGAATAAGGGAGGTAAGAAGCAGCGCCGACCACAGAATAACGATAGCAGCCAGAAAGCTTCCCGCATAAAGCAGTATCTTTTTTATCATATACAGCTTACCTTATCAGGAGATAACACGGTTTCTGCCGCTTTCCTTTGCGGTATACAGCTTTTCATCGGCTGCCTTGATATTATCTTCAATGGAAAAAGCAGGGTCAATATTTGTAACGCCGAAGCTCATTGTTATCTTTATATCAAGGTCTTCATAGTGACATACGGAGTCCATTATGCATACCCTGAGACGATCGGCAGCTTCCGCCGCCTTTTCAATGGAAGTGTCGGGGAGGATAACGATAAATTCCTCGCCGCCCCAGCGGTAAACGCCGTCGCAAATGCGGCAGTTCTTGCGGAAAATATCGGCAACATGGCGGAGAACAGCGTCGCCTGCATTGTGACCGTATGTATCGTTTATCCGTTTAAAGTGGTCAATGTCGCAGATAAACAAGGATACGCTGCTCATTTTGCTTGTATCCATAAGCAGCTTCTCATAGTTTTTGCTGTAATCGCTGTAGAAGCCCATGCGGTTTTTCAGCTCGGTAAGCTTGTCGTGACGGGAATCGTCAAGGAAGCTGTCCGATTCGAGGGTGATACCGCAGATAAACGCCGCCAGCGAAAGCCGTCTGACGTCCTCCTGCAGGTCAAAGCCCTTTTCGCTCAGCTTGTTTATCGCCTGATACGCCCCGATAAATTCGCCCTTGCAGTCGGATATGGGCATAACGAGGATAGACCTTGTAACGTAGCCTGTTTTCTTGTCAACGTCCGAGTTGAAGTCGGGACAGTTGTAAGGGTCGTTGGTGACAATGGCGCGTTTCTCGACAAGCGCCTTGCCCACAAGTCCCGTGCCCTCGGGGATAGTTATCCTGCCCGCGCCCACAGCGGCTGTGGTCCAGAGGGTGTGACTGCGCTTGTCCCATTTCCAGAAGCTCGCCCTGTCGGCATCCACCAGCGTCCTGCCAAGATCGGTAAGCAGACGGTAAATGGCGGCGTGGTCATTTTCCGCGTCGATGTCTGACCTTGACATTTCGGCATATAGTTTCTGTGTAATGTTGAATATCTGTTCAAGTAAAACGTCTGAGGCGGTTTGCATTTCCATATCCGCAGCATTCCTTTCATTATCAAAGTAAAAACATTTGTTATCTTTACCGATCATTGATCAGCATATATTATTTGAATTATATCATATTTTAATTTTTTTGTAAATAGCATTTAAAAATGTTTTATAAATAATGCAAAAAAAATAGTGACAAATCCCGGTGATTGTGATATAATTATATAAAATACGATTTAAAAGCTGATTTATGGGGGAATATACAATGAAAAAACACTCGGTACTTATAAATGCCGCCGAAGCTTGTATAGTATTTCTGCTTGCATTTCTCATATCCTTTTACGATGTATTTTATTCCTTTGACAGCCTTATGAGGGATAAGCTTTACCAGCAGCCGAGGGGCATCAACAACAAGATAAAGATAATAGCCATTGATGACGAGACGCTGCGTGAGCTGGGTCCATTCGGCACATGGTCAAGAAGCGTTTATGCCGATGTCATCGAAAGGCTTGGGGATATGCCTGCGGTCATCGGCATGGATATAATGGTGTTCGGTGAAAATGACAGCGAGGGCGACGAGACGCTGAAAAAAGCCTGTACCGAAAGCGGCAGAGTCGTTTCCGGCTCCTACATAAACTATACCACCGCGTACTGCGTCGATGAAAACGGCAAGCCTTATATAGATCACCTGAACATTGCAGATATTGAGGAGCCTATTATATACGGATACGCGCAGACGGGCTTTGTGAATGCCGTCCCCGACGACGACGGCATCGTGCGTTCCGCCATGCTTTCGGCAAGCTATGACGGCAGGACATACTCCAGCTTCGCCGCCAAAATATATTCCGTATACTGCGAAAAAATGGGTGTCACCGAAAATACTCCCCGCCTTGACGAAAACGGACGTATGTGGATAAACTACGCAGGACGTCCGGGAGATTATGAGTATATACCGCTCAGCGCGGTCTTGAACGGCTCGGTGGATACCAATGTGTTCAAGGACTGTATCGTGCTGATAGGTGCTTACGCATCGGGACTTCAGGATCAGTTCTCGGTGCCCAACAGCGCCGACCAGATGTATGGAGTTGAGATACACGCCAATATCATTCAGGGACTCCTTGACGGCAAAAGCTCCGTCCCCGCCCCCCGCGCGGCAGCTGCGCTTCTGACGGCGGCGGTCTCCTGCATCGCATACATATTAACAAAGAAGCTGGCGCTGAAATTCTCCACACCGCTGACAGTAGTGCTTATTGCAGGCAGTATTGCGGCGTTTATCGCGCTCAACAGCTCGGGGATATCTTTCCCGCTGGTATATCTTGCTTTGTGCGTCCTTGTGTGCTATCTTATAAATCTTATAAGGAAGTATGTTGAGGAAAATATCGAAAAGAAAAAGATAACGGACGCTTTCAAGAAGTATGTTGCTCCGCAGGTAGTTGAGGAGATAGCCAAAAAGGGCGGATATCATATCCGTCTGGGCGGAGAAAACCGCAATATTGCAGTGCTTTTCGTGGATATACGAGGCTTTACGCCCATGTCCGAGAGCCTTGA
>JBJEQM010000330.1:0-5312 GCA_051881755.1 Oscillospiraceae bacterium | reverse complement strand
CTCGATTCTGTGAATACATTATAAAATAAAAAGGGGCTTTATGCAAGCATAAAGTCGTGTAAAAATCGTGTAAAAATGTATGACAGATAGGGACAGATAGGGAAAATTAAAGAAAGATTATATTTATTACCCAAAATAAAAAACCCTTACAAACTGCTTAAACAAGCCATTCATAAGGGTTTTCCTTGGTGCCGCTAACCGGACTTGAACCGGTACGCTGTTGCCAGCGAGGGATTTTAAGTCCCTTGTGTCTGCCGATTTCACCATAGCGGCAAATATAATTGCAAATAATATTATACTATTTTCCGCAAAAAAAGTCAATACTTTTTTTCAATTTTCTGAAATAAGTCTGTGTAAAGCTGTATGCCTTACACAGACGTATTCATTCAAGAGGCTCAAATTTAAAGCTTACAAAATCGAAATCACAGCCGGGGAGAAATGCAAAGCTTACCGTATTTTTTCCGCGTATATCTCCAATGTCAAAAGTCCGCTCAATGATATCATCACTGTGAGGAAATTCCAGAATTTCACGCACAGTACCATCCTCACCCTTGAAATGCAGATGCACCGAATCCTTCTCGTGACGTGTCCTGCCGCGCAAGGTAACGCTTTTCACACCACGCGAGAAATCAAATCCCTCATAATCCATGAAAACATTATTACCGATATTATTCACAGCCGTTCCGACGATTTGATAATTATCTCCCCACATAGTTGTACTGTCCGCAGCTGCATAAATATCATATGTGCAATTTTTCTCGGTAAAGATAAATCCTCCGAAGGATATCCTCCTGTCCGACTCTTCAAATTCAAAGCAGATATCATGCATTCCTTTGATTATTTCCGGCAGTTCAAAGGTATTGTCAATATACGTCTGCCAAACAAAATCAGCACAATATGTAAAGTCTCCAACCTTTTCAGCACCGTCCTCCCACGGCATACCTAACCACAGAGAAAAATGCACCGGCTCATTATTATGCCAGTTGATGAGACTTACCGTAAACCGCTCCGTGCCATTTTCGCCAAAGTTCACATTGCGGAATCCAACAGCATTTCTGCCGTTTCGCTCAATATTTATTCCCCCATTTGAGACTTCGTTCAGCGTCTCACGGCTTGCATTATATAGGCTTCCCTTGACAATATCGCCGTAAGGATCCACGACCGCCGTTCCCATGCCCGATATATCAAATTCCAACTCGGAAATGACCTCGGGATCGGGCTTACAATTGCGGCTGAAGCATCTGAGACGGAAAATACCATCACCCTCCGCACGCACATCGACCTCGTTTCCGCTGCCGACAATACTTGCGATATTTGTCTCAACACCGTTGACGGTAACCGCCGACCACTCAATTCCCGATGACGCATTTTCAGGCAGAATTTCCGCTATGATATGTGCCGTCGGATTATCTTTATCAAGACTCTGCCTGTCCGCGGATATACATATTTTTCTTACAGGCACTTCCCTGCTGTCACCGGACGGTATATTCTCCGTAAACGCGTCCGAGCCGCCCTCGGGGAAATCTCCCTCCACAGCGGATAATTTCATGGTCACAGACTCCAGCCCCTCCGATACGACCGTCACATCAATATCGCCAACAATATTTTTTGCACAAATCACCGCCATAAGACGTCCGCCGAAAAGCTTCTTGGACGTTCCCTTGTACTCATCAAAATCGGTGCTGTCGCCGCTGTCCAGACCCACAAGACGACCGGCGCCGCTTACCTTAACATCAACACGGTTTCGCGCATTTGCAACATACACACCGTCTTTGTCATAAGCGGAAATATCAAGAAAAATCAAATCACAGCCGTCCGCTTTAAGTGTTATTTTATCGGGAGAAAGCCGCAGCTCCGCTGTGTCGCCAAATGAACGCTGCATATCCTCCGCGGAAATATTACCGTCCTTATCATACGCCACCGCCTTTATCTCGCCATTGGCATACGGCAGCTGCCAGTCGATACTGTAAATATCCCCCTTTTCCTTGCGTCCCATCGACCGTCCGTTAAAGAAAAGCTCTACTTCGGGCTGATTGGTATACACCCTAACATCTATCAGCTGGCCATCGTTAAAATCCCAATATGGCAATAGATGCAGCACAGGCTCGTCAGTCCAAGCAGCTTTGTAAAGATAAAATGTATCCTTGCGGTATCCTGCTGTGTCCACCTGACCGTAATACGAATTTTTGGTGGAATAGGGCGACGGCTCGCCAAGATAATCCCAACCCGTCCAAATAAACTGACCCGCACAGAAATCTGTATCACGGTCAGCGATAATGGAAGTCTGAGCTGTCCTGTCCCCTGCACCCGAGCGACAGTTGCCTAACGATGAACACTGCTTGTCATCATGCGTAATATACGCCGCCGACAAGGGAAAATGATAAACGCTGCGGCTCTGTACCCTTGCTGCGGTCTCGCTGCCGTAAATGCACCAATGAGGGTATTTCCTGTGATGCTCCTCATAAAGATACTCCGCATAGTTGTATCCCGATACTTCAAGCTCTGCCGAACATTTCTGTGCACCGTCCCACGGAATATAATTAGACCCGATTGTAGTGTAAGCATTATGTTCGTGGTCATGGCGGCGCACCTCGTCACGCAGCATTTTTGTAACCTCCACTCCCCTGTCCGAAGCGTGGGTATCATAAATTTCGTTTCCGATACTCCACATTATGACTGAGGGGTGATTTCTGTCGCGGCGCACCCAACTTGCAACGTCCTTTTTATACCAGTCATCAAAGAACCGTGCATAATCATACTCCGTCTTTGGCAGCTCCCACATATCAAAAGCTTCGCTGTCCACGAGAATACCCAGTTCATCGCAGACGTCCATCAGCTGAGGAGACGGCATATTGTGTGAAGTGCGCAGCGCATTCACGCCCATTTCCTTCATGGTAACCAGCTGTCGGCGTACAGCTGTCTCATTCGTTGCTGCTCCGAGACAGCCAAGGTCATGATGATTACAAACGCCGTGCAGCTTCACACGCCGTCCGTTTAAAATAAATCCCTTATCGGGGTCGAACTTTATATCTCTGAAACCCACTCTGCATATATTCTTGTCAAGACACACTCCATCGTCCAGCAGCTCCGCCTCCAAAGTATATAAGTATGGCTCGTCAATATCCCAGATACGCGGACATTCAATATCCAGCTCAGCCACACCGCCGCATTCGCACGACAGCGACGAAACAATGTCGCCCTCAGCATCTTTCAATGTATACAGCATATAGCAGCCGCCTATAATATCCGCTGTTTCGGACGATATCTTTATCTTCCATATATTATCACATAACTTTGCGCGGAAATATACACTGTCGGATACAATATACGCGCTTTCATGCTCAATCATATAGACATTGCGATATATGCCGGCTCCGGAATACCAGCGCGAATTTGGAGAATGATGCCGTACCTGCACCACAACAAGGTTTTCACCCGTTTTCACAAAATCGGAAATATCTATCTCAAATGAAGAATATCCATATTTCCATTCACCTGCCGTGATGCCGTTGACATAAACCGTGCAATCCTGATAAACACCATCAAAATACAGCTTTCGGGTAATATCTGCATTGGAGACAGTAAATGTCTTTTTGTACCAGCCTGTGCTTGTTTCATACAGATCTTTCGTCTGCCAAATGAGCCAGTCATGGGGTATATCAACTCTGTGCCATTTATCGGAATTTAATGCGCACTCATAATCACTGTTGATATCAAGCTTTACGAAGCTCCAACCGTCGTTAAATAATTTTTTCATGAGAATCACTTCCTTAAACACGAAACGGCGGTATACTTATTAAGCATACCGCCGCCAATCTGTTTTGTAATCTCTTTCTGTTTATGTAAGTATCAGCCCTTAACCGAACCAAGTGTTACACCACGAATGATGAACTTAGAAAGGCAGAGGTATACAATTACAACAGGAACAATAGCGATCATAATTGTGAAATAAAGCTGACCCATATCAAACTTTGTAAAGTCAGCGCTTCTCAGCTGAGCAATCAGAATAGGAAGCGTCTTCTTGGAATCCTTTGAAATGATCAAAGAAGGAATGAAGTAGTTGTTCCAGTTAGTAACGAATGTGAAGATAGCCTGAACAGCAAAAGCAGGCTTTAATATCGGAACAATAATACTGTTAAATGTCCTGAATTCATTACATCCGTCGATACGCGCCGCTTCAACGATTTCAAGAGGAAGCGAGCTTTCCATATACTGCTTCATAAAGTAGAATGTAGAAGGAGCAGCAATTGTAGGAATAATAAGAGGAATCAACGAATCCTTGAGTCCCATCTTTGTTACCAAGTTTACAAAACCAAGAGCAGAAACCTGAGAAGGAACCATCATAATAACAAGGATAAAAGTAAACGCAAATTTTCTGAGCTTAAAATCATAAACATGAACGCCATAGGCAGTAAATGCAGAGAAGTAAACCGAAAGAATCGTAGCACAGCCTGCAACAATGAACGAATTAAGCATACCGCCGAAAACGTTCCACTGGAGAGTAGTACCATTATATGTCTTACCGAAAATAGCATTCTTGAAGTTTACAAAGAACTGCGTACCGGGTATCATTGAGAAGCCCTGCTGAATCTGAACATGGCTTCTTGATGAGTTAATAAGAAGGATAAGGAACGGAAACAATGAAACGACCGTCAGCAAAATCAGAACGACATAACAAATAACTCTTCTAATGGTAAGAACAGTTTTATCATTGTTTTGTCCGGCAACATCGTATGAACTCATAACAGATTCGCTCCTTTCTTCTTCTTGATTTTATTCTTGGGAGCGTCCTTATCACGCATGAGATAGAATACGATAAGACTGAGGACAGCAGCAACAATAAAGAGAATAACTGAAACCGCACCGGCCATACCATAGTTCTTACCTGTGGTGAGGTAATTGTTCAGATACATAACAACAGTCATGGTTGTTCTGTTAGGAGCACCCTTTGCATTTGTGATAACGCTTGGGATATCGAACATCTGAATACCACCGATAAGCGATGTAACCAGAACATAAAGGAGAATAGGTCTGATAAGAGGAATAGTGATCTTCCAGAAAGTCTGAGTGGGATTAGCACCATCGATCTGAGCAGACTCATAAAGGGACGTATCAACACCCATGATTGCAGCCATCAGCATGATAGTAGTATTACCATACCACATAAGGAAGTTGATGCCGGCAATAATGAGTCTTGTACTTGTGGTATAAGAGAAAAACTTATAAGGTTCAGTAATTGCACCAATGTTGAGAAGGATGCTGTTGATAGGACCAATAGCATATTCAGAGAAAATGGAATAGAACAGCATTGA
>JBJEQM010000329.1:0-5331 GCA_051881755.1 Oscillospiraceae bacterium | reverse complement strand
CAGGCTGCAGTCTGCGCGAGGTATCCGTCCTCGCCGATTACAGCGGAGCGTATTATATCAGTCTGTCGGGCGAAAGCAAAAAGCGCTTCAAACTGAAAAATATGAGGATAAACGTTTCCTGCGCCCATTCAAGAGCCCTTGCCATGGCTACGGTGGTATTTTACGAATAATTCCAAGGACAGCAGCGGCGCGCCGTTTGCTGTCCGAGTTGTATATGGAGGTATATTATGTTTTATCCCACTCCGAAGCAAATGAAACAGATCGAAGCATATTCCGACGCCCACGGCGTCTCCTACGAAGCCCTTATGGACAGCGCAGGCACCGCCGCCGCAGAGCAGATATTCCGCCTTGCAATGGAACGGGATATATCCGACGGCGTTCTTGTATTCTGCGGAAAGGGCAACAACGGCGGCGACGGCTTTGTTATCGCACGCTGCCTTGCCGACGCGGGCATAAAGGTATCGGTCATTCTTGCCGACGGCGAACCTGCGACGGAGCTTGCCGCAAAAAAATACTGCGAGCTGGGCGGCTGCGACGTTATGAGCCTTACCGACAATATCGACGAGGCATTCAGGCTGTTTTCCTCCTGCGCCGTTATTGTGGACGCGGTATACGGCACGGGCTTTCACGGAGAGCTTCCTCCTGCAATAAAGGCGTGCTTCTCCTATGCGGAGCGCTGCGGCGCGGTCAAGCTGGCGGTGGACGTGCCCTCGGGCGGAAACTGTCTCACGGGCGAGACGGCGGAAAATACCCTAAAGTGCGACTGCACCGTCACCTTCGGCTACAAAAAGATAGGTATGCTGTCCGAGCCGCTGAAGTCCCTTTGCGGCGATATCGTTATTGCGGATATCGGCTTTACGGAGGACTGCTGCCGCAGCACGGGATATGTTGCGGAGGACTTCACCTTTGACAACGCTCTGTCTCTTATCCCCAAGCGCCCCGAAAATTCCTACAAGAATATGTTCGGCAGGCTGCTTAATATTGCAGGCAGCCGCTGTATGAGCGGTGCGGCGGCGCTTTCTGTCATGGGGGCTCTCCGCAGCGGCGCGGGACTTGTCACCGCCGCCTCCACGGAAGAGGTGCTTGACCGTATCTCCGCTGCATTTTTGGAGGCTACGCTCCTGCCGCTGAAAGCCGCTCCCGACGGTACCATATCCGCCGATAACGCAGACATTCTGACGGAATTTGCGGAAAAATGCACCGCCGTGTCCATTGGCTGCGGACTTGCCCTGTCAGAGGATACCAAAAAAATCGTGGCGGAGCTTGTAAAAAATGTAAAATGTCCTCTTATAATTGATGCCGATGGTATAAACTGCCTTTGCTCCTGCATAGATATTATCAGAAACACAAAAAGCAGGCTGATAATAACGCCCCATATGGGAGAGCTGCGGCGGCTTTATAAGGCGGTATACGGCGAAGGCGCCGAAGCGGACAGACTTACCATGGCGGTGTCGCTGGCGCGTGAGCTGAATATTACCGTCGCCGCAAAGGGAGTGCCCAACTATATTGCAGGAGACGGCAGGCTGTATATCTGCAAGGCAGGCAATCCCGGACTGAGCCGCGGCGGCAGCGGAGACGTGCTGACGGGTATCGTGGCTTCGCTGGCTACACAGGGACTTGCTCCCATTGAAGCTGCGGCGGCAGGCGTGCAGTTCCACGGAAAAGCCGCCGATCTTGCCGCAGAAAAGCTGTCCGTACAGGGTATGCTTCCCTCCGACGTTATTGCGCAGCTGCCTTATGTGTTCAGATAATGGAACAGATACGGCAGAAAATATAATGATAACGCCCTCTGTTTCAGCAACGGAGGGCGTTTTTTATGCGGAGATATTCTGTTTTATGTTTGCTTCTGACGGTATCTGTCATTATTTTTGCGGGCTGCAATGTGCTGAAAAAAGCGGCTGCTCCCAAGGCACCCGACCTTAACGCGCCTTTTTCAAGCAGCATAAAGATGATCCTTGACGACGGTACGGAGCTTTGCGGCGAGATGAGCCGCTTCGGTACGGGTATATGGGAAATGAAGCTGACCTCTCCCGATACCGTTGCGGGGCTTAATCTGTTCTACTCCGAAGAGGGCGTGAAAACCACGCTGGGAGAGCTGGAGTTTGATATTCCTGCCGAAAAGATAAATTCCGCCGCCGTATTCAAGATGATATTCGACGCATACGACAGCTGCGCCGCTCTGCCCGACCTCACGCTGACGGAGAGCGAGAACGGCTACGAATTTTCGGGAGAGATATCCGCCTGCGATTATGTCCTCTGCTTTGATAAGGAGGATATGTCCCTTTGCGCCATAAGCTTCCCCGCCATGAATATTTCCGTCGAGACGGAGCAGCTGCCCGAGACGGAAGCTCCCGCTTCCGAGACCTCGTCGGCGGAAAACGAGCAGTAAAAAAGGGACTTTCGCGGCACAGCGCCCGAAAGTCCCATAATTTTAATACTGTGAAATGTAATCCAGAGGATCGTTGTAGTAGCCGTTGGTGCGTACCTCAAAGTGGAGGTGGTTTCCTGTGGAATCGCCCGTGCTGCCAACGTATCCGATAAGCTGACCTCTTACAACATAGTCGCCGTAGCTGATGGCGATGCTGCTCATGTGACCGTAAACCGTAACGTTTCCGTCGTTGTTGGCGATCATAACGCAGTTGCCGTAGCCGTCGTACTTGTTGCCCGCTCTTGTTACCGTGCCAGACTCGGCGGCGTAGATCTTTGTGCCGTAAGGAGCCGCGATATCAAGACCCTTGTGGTTTCTGTAGCCTCCGAAGTAGTCGGATATCTTTCCGCCGTCAACAGGCCAGAAGTATGTGCCTGAGCCGCCGCTGCCTGTGCTTACCTCGGTGGTGGTCGCTCTTGTGCCCACTCTCATTACCTTGGTAACAGGCTCGGAGATGATCTTGCGCTCCAGTACCTCGGTGGAAACTATCCTGTCTCCCTGATAAGTAACCAGCGCCGTGACCTCGGCTTCGCCCTCGACGCCCTTGACGTCAACGGCGGTCTCGCCCTTGTAAAGGTCGGGGTCTTCGTTCTTGATTATCTCATAATCAACGGTCTCGGTGTAAGTAACATTCTTTGTGACCAGCGTGCGGAGGTAAGGAACTTCCTCGCTGAGCTGTATAACCGCGCCTATGGGGCAGTCCTGAGTGATATCGGAGATGTGCTTGTCGCCGAATGTAACATCGCAGGATTTGAGCTCGTCAACGGTCATGCCGTTGTCCCGCGCGATGTTCCACGGTGAATCGCCCTTCTGTACCTCGTAATAAACAGGCTCGCTGACGATCTTGGTAAGCTCGCCGATGATATCGTCCTGTGAAACGATGGCGTCGGGATCCACATATTCCTCGTAATCGAAAACGACGTCCTTATCAAAGCTTACGGAAACAACGTTGCCAGTAAGATATTTTGCCTTTTCGCCCTCAAGGAAGCTGGACAGCTTTTCGGTGCTTTCAACAGCGCCGATGGTCTCGCCGTCGACCGTAACCGCAAAGGCTCTTACCTTGCCTTCAATGGAGGCTGCGGGAGCGGTCTCGCCGCCGATGGGTGCAGTATCTGCGTTATCCTGTTCTGCGGGAGCCTCCGTCTCGGGAGCTTCCTCGGCAGGAGCGGCATTTTCCTCGGTCAGAGCGCCTTCGGGGAGGGAATCGCTTATCTGCTCCTCCATTTTCCGCGCCAAAGTATTTTCGTCTATTACCTCGTCGTATGCGTTGAGAGGCTTAATGGAAAGATTGGCGGTGATATATATCTCATTCGCCGTATCATAGTAAACGGACTTATCTGCGATAGCCTGCTGTGCGTCGCTGACTACCGACTCCGCGGCGACAACGCCAAGCTCCTTGCCGTTGCACTCTACGGCGATACCGTAGCTTCTTGAAGCTGTGTTATAAACAACGCCCACCAGCAGCGCCACGGAAAATACGGGAACAGCGTAATTGACCGCTGTTTTGAAGAATGAACCGCTTTTCCTTATTGCAGACGCCGTATCGGCAAGCTGAAGCTTTACAGCCTTGGCAAAGCCCTCGCTTTTTACTCTTGCGGCAAATGTCTTTGCATAGCTGGACAAGCTTTTTGCCGCTCCTGCAAAGCCGCATCCGATACCTGCGAAAAATTCCGAGACAGCGTGCAAAGCGCCTTTAAGAACGGGCTTTGCGTCTTTTCTTATATTTTCGGTAGACACAGCCAGCGCGTGAATACACTTTTTGGCGCCGTATCCCACAATATAAACAACAAGCGCGCCTGTATTGACCATTAAGGCTCCGACGGGATCATATTTCTCTTTATCCTTTTCGGCGGAAACAGGGGGAACAAAATTAAAATGTTCGTTTTTGCTGTCCATTGGTATCAACTCCTTTCGGGAATGTTCTCTTGTTCTATAAATCGTTTTCATCGTAAAATCATTGTAAAGGTTACAAAACAGTAACATCAATTACTTATTATAATGATTTTATTAAAAAAAGCAACCTTTATCGCGAATTAGTCACATTATTTTCAATTTTTTTGTTACACATCACAATTATAGACATAATATGTTGTACATATTCAACATATTTTTTGTAAAATATAGCCTGTATATAATTTACACAGACTTAAAAATGTCAACAAGCCGCCGCATTTTACAGCTTTTGTTAAAATGATACAAAAATTTTCAACACCTGTAAACGATTAAATTTATATTATACAAAGTTAATTGGTTACAAATCGGTTACAAACAGATCCATAATATCTTCGCGTATGGGAGACTCGGCGCGTATGACCCTGCCGTGAAGCTCAAAGGAAAGCTCGCCGCAGTGGAGAGCCTGCGCGGAGATGTCCTCCCTGCTGCCGCCGTAGAGGTCGTCCCCCGCAAGAGGATAGCCCATATGCGAAAAATGCACCCGGATCTGGTGCGTCCTGCCGGTGTGCAGTATGATACGCAGGAGGGTGTATTTGCCGCTGCTTTTTATGACGGTGTATTCCGTCACCGCAGGCTGACCGTCGGAGCGGACAACGCGCTTTACGATGGAGTCCCTTTCGCGGGCGATGGGAGCGTCTATGATACCGCTGCCCGTCATTTCTCCGCAGACAGCGGCGTAATATACCTTATTTATATTGCCGCAGAGCAGATTGGCGGCGTGAGCGTTCTTCGCCGCGGCGCACAGACCCGACGTATCGCGGTCGAGACGGTTTATGGGGCGGAAGGTCAGCCCCGGATATTCCGCGGCAAAAAGGTTGCCCAGAGTATCGCCGCGATGCTTTGCGGAGGGGTGAACGGGCATATTTACGGGCTTGTCGAATATGACAACGTCGCCGTCCTCATAAACCACGGGAGCGCAAAGGCTGCCGTTTGCCTCAAGGGTCTTTTCG
>JBJEQM010000328.1:0-5343 GCA_051881755.1 Oscillospiraceae bacterium | reverse complement strand
TACAATATGAGCGGTTATCACGGCGTTATCTGTACGGTGATGAAAGCGCGGCTCAATCTTATGTATACCGCATTTTTCACATCATATCAGGATACCATAACCCGTATCTTTGATGATACCATACTTACCGTGGAGGACATTACCTCCCGTCTGACGGCTTACAACGGAGATATCATGCTGGTGGGCGACGGCGCGGAGGAGCTTTTCACAAGCCTTGGCGATTTCCGCAATATTACCCTTGCTCCGCCGCATCTGCGGCTCCAACTGGCTTCCAGCCTTTGCTACGCCGCTTTCAACAAGCAGTTCGGCACAGCCGAGCAGCTCAATGCGGAATATCTACAGGTCACAAAGGCGGAAAAGGATCTGGCGGAACGTCACGCATAAATATTATAAATAAGGTCATAAAGGCTCAATGCAGAACATCATTGAGCCTTTATATATGGAATAATTGTATGAATATTAAGGAAACAATGGAATATCTCGGCAGCTTTTCCAAGCTTGGAAAGCCCGTTGCCGACCTGAGCCGCTTCCGCAGGATAATGGCGGCGCTGGGCGACCCTCAGGACAAGCTGAAATTCGTCCATATCGCGGGCACAAACGGCAAAGGCTCCACCGTGCGCATGACAGCGGGCGCGCTTACCGCCGCAGGATACAAAACGGGAGAATTTACCTCCCCGTATATTCACGTTTACAACGACAGGATACGCATTGACGGCGAAAATATCCCAGACGAAGCCCTGTGCGGCATACTGACCGACATCAGACCCACACTTGACGGTCCGGACGATGGCTGCTCTCAGTTTGAGATATCCACCGCAGCTGCGTTTATATATTTTCTCAGGCAGAAGTGCGATATCGTGGTGCTGGAGGCAGGTCTTGGGGGTCTGCTCGACTGCACCAACATCATCGCTCCCCCCGAGCTTTCGGTCATCACGTCCATATCCCTCGACCACACCAAGATACTGGGCGACACTATCGACAGGATAGCGCGGCAGAAAGCGGGTATAATCAAGGCAGGCAGTCCCGTTGTGCTGTCATGCAGGCAGGATAAGGCGGCGTATGATGTTATATCACAGGCGGCGGAAGTCACAGGCAGCGAATTCTGCACTCCCGATATATCTCGGCTGGAAATTATCCGCTGTGACCACACGGGCAATATTTTCCGCTACAAAGGACGTCGGTACGAGACCTCCATGGTGGGAAAGCACCAGATAGAAAACGCCCTTACGGCGATCGAAGCCGCAGATATATTACGCAGGCGCGGTTGGGACAGACTGGATAACGATGCGGTATACAGCGGCATAAAAAACGCGGTTGTGCCGTCGCGCTGTCAGATAGTACAAAAGGATAAGCCCTTTATCCTCATGGACGGAGCGCACAATCCCGACGGAATGAGGGCGCTGGCGGAGTTTGTCCGCACAATACCCAAAAGCCCAAAGATAATGGTATGCGGAATGATGGAGGACAAGGACTGGCGGCACGCGCTGGAGCACATAACGCCGTACATCGACAGGTGCGTCTGCGTTGACGGCTTTGCGCCCAAAACCGTACCTGCGCCGAAGCTGGCGGAAATGTTCGCGGAATACGAATACGCTCCCGCAGAAAACGCTGTGGAAAAGGCGGCGGCTCTTGCGGGAGAAAAGGGCATGGTGCTTATTGCAGGCTCCCTTTATCTTGCGGCGGCTTTGGGAAATTTGCCTTAAAAATCAGGACGTTTTTCCGTTTATGCGGCGGTTTGTTTGTATAATGATACAAAAATTTTTACTATTAGTGACAACATCGTAAATATATGGTATAATTAAAATATTACACTTCACGAGAGAGGAGGATATATTTATTGCGTCCGAGCGTGATAAATATGTTTACATATGTCCCCAAAAGATACCGATAACAACTCCGAAAATTATGACGACTACTATTCTCTGATGCCCAAAAGAAACAGACGGCGCACCGAGGATATTCCTCTTGACAATGTTCTTATTGACGATATGCTTGATATAGAGCCCCAAGCTTCCTCCGCTCCTGCCGAAAGCGCTCCCGAGCCGACGGAACAGCCTGCCGCCGAAAGCGTCCCCGAAGAGGAGGATACCGCTCCCGAAGAGGAAGTACAGGCGGAAGAGACGGTGCAGGAAGCAGCTCCCGAGCCTCAGCCGACCGCTGAGGAGCCGAAGAAGCCTACACGAAAAGGCAAAAAGCTGCGCAAAAGTCTCGGTCTGGATGACAAGCTCACAGTAGTCGACGGCAAGCACGCCACCACGGAAAAGAAACAGAAAAAAAGCCGCCGCTATTATGACCCCGAACGTCGGGCGGTGATAATCAAGTATTCCGTCGGCGCCGCTGTGCTTTTATGCGCTGTATACGGCTGTATTTTCGGCGCGGTCAAGATGTACAACAAGGAATATTACGAGACGACCACCAAGCGGCTTACCGCCGATGTGGCAGTAAATGTAAATACAATGCTCCCCGAAAGCTACTATCTTGACAGCGATATGGACGGTCTCACCGACGATTTTGAGATAAACACCTTCGGCACAGACCCCGAAAACGCCGACACGGACGGAGACGGTATCTCCGACGGCGACGAGTATCTTGCAAAGACAGACCCTCTTGTCAAAAACGAAGCGGGTGCAGGAGAATACAGCAAGGATATTGCCGTTGGCGAAGCTTCACTCAAGGTCAGCGGAGCCGTAACGAAGGCTGCCGCCGCCTCCATGAGCGATTACAAGTCCCCCGTTTCGCGGTATCCGGGCGTTTTGTCCGCTCTTTATGAGATAAACGACCCTGCGGACAGCTCTACCCTCACTATCGCTCTCGACCCCGAACAGATAACGCAGTCGGGCAGCTCCGAGGAAAATATAGCATTATACTGCCTTAACACCACAGACCTTACGGTAGAGACCGTCGACGCAAGCTGCGACGGCGCTGCCGTCACGGCAAATATCAACAAAAGCGGCGTATATTTCGCCGCAGACAAAACCATTTTCAACATCGGCACAGGCACGGACGTAATGTTCCTCATCGACAATTCAGGCTCCATGTACTCCGCCGAGCTTGTTGACGGCTCAGAGGAAAACGACCTCGATTTCAAGCGCGTTGACCTCTCTCAGGAGCTTGTGGATATCCTTACGGAAAACACCAGCATCGGCGCGGCGAAATTTACCGCGACCTATACCCTGCTCTCCCCTGTTTCCGACGACCCCGCCGCTGTAAAGGACAGCTTAGAGACCATACGCACGGGCAATGAGCATTTCAACGGCACGGAGATATCCAACTCCATTATATCCGCCGCCAATGAATTCAAAGACCCATCGCGCCGCCGCTTTATCATTATGATAACCGACGGTCTGCCCAGCGTTGAGAACGAAGAGCGCGAGCAGGAGGCTATACAGACCTGTATCGACAACCACATCTCCGTTATAGCCATCAGTCTCGGCAAACAAACGGATATAGAGTATCTTTCCGAGGTGGCGGAAAAGACCGACGGAATGTTCTATCAGGTCATCAACGCGGATTCATTCGGCGATATCGGCAAAAAGATAAAGGAATATCTTTACAATGTACGTCTCCACATCAACACCGAGGAGGGCGAAAACCTCACCATTACCGCCCTTTACGACACGGGCTTCACCTCGGCGGACTGTGTAAAGACGGCAGGCATACCCACGACGCACTCTCCCTCGGGAACGCTGACGGGAAGCGCGGTGCTCAACAAGCTGTATTACACAGGCGACCTGCCTCTCATGGCGGCGGATTACTCCATTTCCACCGACAGCTTCTTCCTTACAGGCAAGGAAAATCTCGGCAACTACGATATACCTGCCATTGCAAAATACAATGAATACCTTGCCATGGAGGAAAAATGGGACTTTAATTCCGGCGGAGATATGCTTGAATACAACGATGAGATGTCGGCATGGCTCAGCAGCAATCCGTTCAGCATTACTATGAACGATTTCTCCGCTAACGATACTCAGAATGATACGATACTTATGCTTCGTACCATTACATTCCAGAAGATAAAGGATTTCTCCACCTACGAAAAAGCCCTGCTGGACGTTTCCAAGCTGCCTAAGACGGAGCAGCAAATATGGCTTACCGCCGCTCATTATGACAATGTTGAGTCGGATAAGCTGTGTTCATTCGGCTCCGACGGAGACAATGCGTTCGTGCTGCTTGGCAAGGAGCTGAGCAACGGCTCTCCCTCCGTTCTCATTACGGACGACGGCTCTGTTTTCAACGCTGCCAAGCTTCACAAAAACACCGATAAGTCCAACGAATATGTTATTGAAGCCCTTGACATGAACGATCCCGGAAAGTCTTCGCTCATATATCTTACTCAACACAATATCTACAATGCCGCAAGTTCTCAGACTCAATATACCGCAAAATTAAACGGCAAGGAGATAAAGCTTTTCATTGTGGAAACATAAAAACGCGCTGCGCATTTCAACCGAAATACGCAGCGCTTTTCATTATACGCCGAATACCTCACGGTTTGTCCCGTAAAAGATATCGTCCCTGCCCGAAAGCTTTTTGCAAAGAGTATCTATCAGCTCCCAGTTGTCGTTGACATAAAACTCGTAGCTGTGACCCCATATGTAGAACAGCCGCGGCTCTCCGCTGTTATCGGCGAGGAAGTCCTCCGCAAGCTGCATTAAGTTATCCGCGCCGTGGCGGCAGGTGGGACGGAATCTCAGCAGGTCCTCCTGCAAGTCGAAGCTGCCGTTGTCCCACACGGTACGAGCGTATTTTATACCGCAGTCTGCGGCGATGCGCACTACCCTGTCGTCACAAACGCCGTAGGGGTACGCAAGACCCGTCACCTCGCACTCAAAGAAGCTTTCAAGGTTATATTTATCGCGGCTTATTTCGTTGTACACCGTCTCGTCGTCCTGCTCGGCAAGGTTGGGGTGGGTCAGGGTATGGCAGGCGATCTCGTGTCCGCTGTAAAGCTCGCGGAGCCCGCTCATGTTCATGCGGCGTATCTCCTTGCCGTCGATGGTAAATCTGTCCGCTCCCGTCTGTATGCCCGAATTAAGGTTGAATGTACATTTCATGCCGTACCTGTTGAATATTTCCGCAAGTCTGCGGTCGTATATGATACCGTCGTCATAGCTGAATGTGACCGCTTTGGTTTTTCCGTTCCACATATTAACATCTCCCAATTATATAGCAAGACACAAAAATAGACTGACAAAAGGAGGCAAAGCTTGGCAAGATATTTTTGTGAATCGCTGAAGTATACGGAAAATATAACATATTTTTCGGCATATGTCAATGGCGTATCCTGCTGTTTATCTTGCTGACGCGCACTTTCCATGCGGCAAACTGCACCGCCCACAC
>JBJEQM010000327.1:0-5355 GCA_051881755.1 Oscillospiraceae bacterium | reverse complement strand
GCAACGTCCAGCAGCTTGGGGATACAAAGCGTTCCCATCAGATAATCATTCTGCGTTTCTATCTTGGAAAACGCGATACTGTCCAAGGATAGATCGCCGTCATAATCTATCCCCGATAATTTCAACGCATTTGCTGCCTCCGCCGCCGATGTAAGTATAACTGCGGGACACCTTTCCGCTTCAAGCTGTTCGGCTTCTATCTGCTCGGGATAACTCTCCAACTTATATATTATCATTCATTTATCACTGCTTGCTTCCGCATATTTTGCCTGCTCGTAAGCCATATCGTAAAAATGCTCCTGACAGTTCATCTTTTCATTGTCATTTTCCACGCGGACATAGTTTCCGTCGCCGGTCAGTTCCCTTGCCTGTACATTGTCAGCCATGATACAGTTAAACATATACACTATCTGCGCCCTGATACGCTCGTCGTAAACGGGAGCCGCGACCTCGACCCGACGGAGAGTATTGCGCGTCATAAAATCAGCCGACGCAATATATATTTTTGCAGCTTCACCCTTGCCGAAAATGTAAATGCGCGAATGTTCAAGGAAACGTCCCACAACGCTTATTACCCTTATATTATCCGTTTCGCCGCTAACTTTCGGGATAAGGCAGCATATTCCTCTCACCGCCAGCTCTATCTTCACGCCCGCCTTTGACGCCTTTATAAGCTCGTCGATTATGGTCTTATCCGTGAGGGAATTTATTTTTACTCCGATGTATGCTTCTTCGCCGTTTTCGGCAAGCTTTATCTGCTCGTCTATCATTTCAATTACCCTGTTTTGCAGGCAGTTTGGCGCCACAAGAAGCGCTTCGGAGCTTTTTACCGTTGTATCGGAAGCAAGGGCATTGAAAACATCGTTGGCGTTCCGTCCGATAGTGCTGTTGGCGGTCATAAGGGACAGGTCGGTATAAATACGGGCGGTTTTTTCGTTGTAATTTCCCGTGCCTATCTGGGTGTAATACTCGGGATTTCCGTTTATATTTTTGGTGATAAGGCACAGCTTTGAATGTACCTTAAAGCCGTTAAGTCCGTATATGACCGTACAGCCTGCGGCTTCAAGACGGCGAGACCACTCAATATTATTTTCCTCGTCAAATCTTGCTTTAAGCTCAACAAGCACCAGCACGTCCTTGCCGTTTTCGGCGGCTTCGATAAGCGCGTTGACTACCTCGCTGTTTTTTGCCACTCTGTAAAGGGTCATTTTTATTGATACAACATCTTTATCGGCTGCTGCTTCATGCAGCATATTCAGAAACGGCTTTATGCTGTCAAAGGGATATGCAAGGAATTTATCCTGCTCCTTTATCTGCGCAAGAACAGGCACACCGTCAGCAAACTGCGCCGACTTTTGGGGTATCCTTTTGGGATAGAAAAACTCGGACTTCTGGCGGAGATGATCCTGCAGCTCAAACACAAAGGAAAGGTCAAGGGGCGATATATTGCGGAAAACATATTTGCGCTCAATGTCCATATATCTGCACAGCTTTTCCACGATCTCCTCGTCCAGCTCCCTTGAAAGTTCAAGGCGCACGGGAGATAATCTTTTCCGCTGACGTATAATATCCTCCATAAATTCACGGTAGTCAAGATCCTCATCGTAAAGGGCATCCGCGTCAATATCGGCATTTCTTGTAATGCGCAGCAGGGACTTGGATTTTACGGTGTATTCCTTGAATACGGCAGGTACGAAATGCAGTATAAGCTCCTCGGAAAGGATATATGTACCGCTGTTTTTGCCCACCTCGATAAGCCGAGGTATAACGCCGCTGCCGCATGGTATTATACCTATTTTCTTCTTGCCGTTTTTCTTTTCAAGCACAGCCGCAGCGTAAATATCCTTATTTTTCAGAAATGGGAACGGCTGTCTGTCTCCCACGATAACAGGCGACAGAAAAGGCGCTATCTCCGAATTAAAATACTCCTCAAGATGCTCGTTTTCCTTTTTATTGATGTTTCTGAAATTGACTATCCTTACATTATGCTCCTCAAGCCTGCCCATAAGCTTGCCGTAGACAATGTCCTTGCGCTCGTTAAGGGTACGCACTCTGTCAAGTACGGCATCAAGCTGCTCCCCCGCCGTCATATATGTTTTATTTTCACGGTTGTTTTTATCAAGCAGCATACGGTCGATAAGGGAGCCGACGCGCACCATAAAAAATTCGTCAAGATTGCTCTGATATATGGATACAAAGGAAAGCCTTTCGCAAAGGGGATTTTTGTCGCTCTCCGCTTCCTCCAGAACTCTCTCGTTAAATTTGAGCCATGATATCTCCCTGTTCATGTAGACCTGCTTTTCGCATACTGCTGTACTCATTTTAAATCGCTCCATTTCTCCGCATTGTTATCATAAATTTGCTTTATATATTTTTCGGACAGATCGTCAACAGGATTTTCCGCATTGACAATAACGGCGATACCGTCCCTTGCCACCGCCTTTTTGGTGAGCAGTTCGTTTTCGTAATCGGCTAATTCCCTTGATGACATTGCAATATCACATTCGCCTCTGATAGCCGAATTAAGACCGTCCGAGGAATCCGTCGCCGCTATTTCAATAACGACGTTCGGGTTATAGTTTTTGTAGTCCTCCGCCATTTTTTCAATAAGAGATGCCATTGATGTTGAGCCGCATATTTTTATGCTGCCCGACGATTTGTCCGACAAAAAGCTGCTGCTTTTCTTTACGGCGACACATTCATCATCGGCAACAGCTTGTCCTGCGCTCATTATATATGCAAGGAAGTCGGTCTCGGCGGCGGATAATTCTCCGCTGTAAGCAAGATAGTAGCTTCTGCATAAAGGATATTTCCCGCTGCTGATATTTTCCTTTGAAAGCGTTACTCCGTTTACCGAAACAGCCTTTACATTTTCGGGCAGGCTTGCCGTACTGTATGCAATATATCCCACAGCATTCACATCGGCGGCGACCATTTCCGATACCTCTGCGGTGGACAATGCAATATTGTCCGTACCCTTTGCGTCCGTGTCCATGATGCTTTCAAATTCATCTCTTGTTCCCGAGCCTTCCTCACGGGATATTACGGTTATCTCGCCCATTCCCGACAGATCTGGCAGATCATTTCCCGCAGAGCAGGCTGAAAGCGCAAGTGCGGCGCAAAGAACGGCGCTTAATATCAAACGGTTACGCATTCCGCACCTCCGGGTATATTTTCAACATCTGACTGAGCTTCGTCTCTCAGATTTACAAATGAAATGTTGTCCATGGCTTCCTCGGCGATGCCAATGCAGTTATCCGCAATTCGGTCAAGGCTGTGAAGTATTTCCGCATATTCGGGAGTAAGGGAAGCGTCGCAGTCCTTTTTCTTCACTCGCGAAAGATGTGCCTTGCTCAGCTTCTTCTGTGTTTTACGCATTTTATCCTTGCCCTTTGATACTTTCTTGAAAGCCTCCTCGTCCCCGTTTTCAACAGACGCCATAGCCTTTCCGAAAAGGTCATCGGCAATATCAAAGCAATCTCCAAGCTCCGATACAGCAGCTTCCGACAATCCTTTTTTTCTGACCGACAGCTTATTCAGCACCTCCGACATATCCAGACATCGGTCTGAGATACGTTCTATATTGTTTGTCACAAACAACAGTCCCGCCGTCTGCTCCGACTGCGCTTCGGTAAGATTTCCGCTTGAAAGCATTTTTGTAATGTAAGAAGAAATACTGTCGTGGAGATTGCATACCGTACCGTAATCCTTGCTGAAATCCGAGCGTACCACGTCCGAGTTATTGCTGTCGAAAAGCGCTCTTGTTTTATGAAGAAGCTCCGCGCCGAATTCCGAAAGACGTCTGATCTCCTCCGATACCATAAACATAGCCGCAACGGGCTGACCGATAAGCTTTTCGTCAAGATATCTGGGCTTTGAATCCGCAAAGATATTTTTATCGTCGCCCCTTACGATAAACGTCACTATCTTTACCATTAAGGGAATAAGGGGCAGCCATATCAAGGTGCAGACAATATTAAATGTAGTGTGCGCGTTGGCGATTTGTCTTGCAATAACGTCCACCTCGTCACCCTTGGGAGAAATATACTGCACAAACTTTGCAAGCACGGGAATAAGGAATGCAAAGAGTATACTGCCGCTGATATTGAATACGCTGTGTGCGATAGCTGTGCGCTTTGCGTTTTTGGACTGACCGATAGACGCAAGCAGAGCTGTGATAGTCGTACCGATGTTATCGCCCAGCAGTATGGGGATAGCTCCCGCAAGACCGATAACGCTTGTTACTTCGTCGGGACCCGCCTGTGAAGCAAAATTCTGGAGCACCGCAATTGTCGCCGAGCTGCTCTGTACCACAACGGTCATTACCGCACCGAGAAGTATTCCGAGTACAGGTATCTCCGAAACCTTACCCATAAGGTCGGTGAAAATAGGACTTCCCGCCAGCGGCTTCATAACTCCGCCCATAATTTCGATACCCTCAAAGAGCAGACCGAACGAGAATATGACCATTCCTATATTCTTGATCTTTTCCCTTTTGCTCACAAAATACAGAATAAAGCCGATAAAAATAATGGGATAAATATAGTTGCTTATCTTAAACGCCATAAGCTGTGCCGTCATGGTCGTACCGATATTCGCTCCGAAAATAACGGAAATTGCCTGCGGAAGAGTCATAAGTCCCGCGCTGACAAAGCCTATGACCATTACGGTGGTGGCAGAGCTGCTCTGCAGGACTGCCGTAACAAGCGCTCCCGCAAGGGCGCCCATTATCGGATTTTTCGTCAGAAAGCTCAGCACCTTTTTCATTTTCTCTCCGGCGGCTTTCTGGAGAGCGTCGCTCATGCTGTTCATTCCGTAAAGGAACATAGCAAGTCCGCCCACAAGTCCGAAGATAATTTTTACATTCTCGTTCATAAGTATGACCATTTTCCAAAAGAGGAAAATGCACTCCTTTCCGATGTTTTGTGTTTTTGACCGATAAAGTCAGCTAAAAGAATTTCGAGCGGCATCAAGGAAACCAAAAATGCAGTTCAAAAATCTTTTTCCAAACTTTTCCTCCATATTAAACTCTATAACATATACAATGTTATTATAGCTCCTCTATGTAAAGCCCGAAACACCACTAAAGTAAAATCTGTGTAAAATGCAGACAAACAGCAATATTACAAAGGTTTGCTGCAATAATTTTGCTTTATATCGGGCTTGATTTTACATAAGCTCGGCAGAATATTTTACAAATGTAAAGTAATTAAGGCAATACCGATCAAAGTGCGGACAGCAAGTCGGCGCAAAACCATATATGCAAGATTTTTTGTCTACACTTTTATTGGTTATTAGGTTCCTTAATATAAAAATACAGCGTACATCCTGCCGATGTTGGCAGGATATACGCCG
>JBJEQM010000326.1:0-5411 GCA_051881755.1 Oscillospiraceae bacterium | reverse complement strand
ATACGCAAGATTGTCGGCTTGATTTTTTCCATATTTTAAATGGTGTTTAGTATAACTTATTTTGCAATCGGCGTTTTTATTATTTTGTTGCTTTGCTTCTTTTTAGCTTGATTTGCATTAAAACGGTAGCTTTAGGAGAATTAGTATTACGCTCTGCCCTTTGGAGATCCGCTGCCTTTGAAAAGGCGGACGAAACTTTAAATCCCCTTCGCGGTTTTTGAGGGTCTTAGCGTTGAGGCGCTCAATTATCCGCAAGCCATCTTACCGCGCAGTGTGCTGCGGCGGCAGCGCCCATGGGCAGCACCTCTTCATTGAAGCGCACTTTTGGATTGTGCGCGGAATGCTCTCCGCGCTCGTCGGGGAATCCCGCCGAAAGGTAGATAAACGCCGATGGCACTTTCTCCGCAATGACCGCAAAATCCTCCGAAGCGTTGGCTTTCATGTCGGGTACGGGCTGTATGTTGGGGACGGCAAGCTCCTTGATGTAGCCTGCCATGGTCTCCGTCAGCTTTTTGTCGCAGATGAGGGGCGGTACGTCGGACAGCACGGAAATTTTCGCTTCTCCGCCGTATAATTTCGCCGTGCCCTCCGCTACCTCTCTTATCCTGCGGACAAGCAGCTCACGCGCAGCCTTGTCGTTGGTGCGCAGAGTGCCCTCCAAATATGCCGTATCGGGTATGATATTCGCCGCGCCGCCGCCATGGAGCTGTCCCACGGTGAGAACGCAGGTCTTTTCGGGATCGGCTTCACGGGCAATAAGGGACTCCAGTCCCGTGAAAATTTCCACAGCAATGCGGATAGGGTCGGCGGTAAGGTTGGGATATGCGCCGTGGCCGCCTCTGCCCTTGATATCGACGCGGAAGCCGTCCACCGAGTTCATCATAACGCCGCCTGCATTATACATATAAAGTCCCGGCAGCATTTTGCCCGGAGCGACATGGAACGCCAGCGCCGCGTCAACATTATCCAAAATGCCCGCAGCTATCATGTTGCGGCTGCCCTCGAAAGTCTCCTCGGCAGGCTGGAACATGAATTTTACAGTGCCTTTCAGCTCCGACTCGGCTTCTTTCAGCATACGTGCGGCGGTAAGCAGCATGGCGGCGTGCATATCGTGTCCGCAAGCGTGCGCGATACCCTTTTTGCAGGCAAACTCCTCACCGCTGAGCTCCTCCATGGGAAGCGCGTCCATGTCCGCGCGGAGCAGCAGCACAGGGGAGCCGCTTCCAAGCTCGGCGGTAACTCCCTTGCCGCATTTTTTCGGCGATAAGCCGTATTCCGTCAGCTTTTTGGTGATATACTCCACCGCTTCGGGCATTTCAAGCCCTGTCTCGGCGTTTTGGTGTATATATCGCCTGTCGGCAGTGGTATTTTTCTTTAATTCAAGAGCGCGTTTATAAAAGTCCATATATAAACTCCTTTCGATAATGTATATTATCTGATGTAATTATAGCACGCGATATATACAAAGTCAATTGATTTAACTGTATATAATATACAATATACCCAAAAAATACGAAAAAATAACAATATATCTATTTACATTTACAAATATATATGATATAATAACTTTATAAAGTATATTTCAAAGGAGGATCATTACAATGAAAAAGTATAAATGTCTGCTCTGCGGAGAAATTTTTGATGTTGCCGACGGCGAAGAGCCTGTTTGCCCTCGCTGCAAGGCAAAGGGAGATAAGCTTCAGCCCGTTGAGGTCAACAAATATGCAGGCACAAGGACCGAGCGTAACCTGTGGGAGGCTTTCGCAGGCGAATCTCAGGCGAGAAATAAGTATACATATTTTGCTTCCAAGGCTAAGAAAGAGGGCTTTGAGCAGATAGCTGCACTTTTCCTCAAGACTGCCGACAATGAAAAGGAACACGCAAAAATGTGGTTCAAGGAGCTTAACGGCATCGGAAATACCGCCGAGAACCTCACCGCTGCAGCCGAGGGTGAAAACTACGAGTGGACCGATATGTATGAGGGCTTTGCCCAGACCGCCGAGGAGGAGGGCTTTACAGACCTTGCCAAGAAGTTCCGTCTTGTTGCCGCTATCGAGAAGCACCACGAAGAGCGTTACCGCGCTCTGCTGAAGAACGTTGAGACCGCTCAGGTATTTGAAAAGAGCGAGGTCAAGGTTTGGGAGTGCCGCAACTGCGGACATATCGTTGTTGGTACAAAGGCACCTGATGTTTGTCCTACCTGCGCTCATTCCCAGAGCTACTTTGAAGTAAACGCGGAAAACTATTGATTTTAGTGAAGAGTGAATAACGAATAGTGAATAGTGGGCGATTTTGCCTGCTATTCACTATTTTTGTATTTTATACTAATCCCCGATTAAAAAGTATACAAAAAATCGAGCAAAATCTTGCGTAAATGGATTTTGCGAAGATTTTTTGTCTATACTTTTATCGGGGATTAGTATTAGGAATTAGGAAACCGCTGATTAATGCGAAGCAATCAGCGGTTTGTTAGTATTATTTTACTTTTTCGTTACCTTTGTACCCTGTCTTGTTTCCTCAACAATATAACCCATTTCGGATATTTTGTCGCGGAGCTCATCGGCAAGAGCGAAGTTCTTCTCCTTGCGTGCCGCCTTGCGCCGTTCAAGCAGCTCGGCTACCTCTGCGGGGATATCCTGCTCCGCGCTTGCTTCTAGTGATTTCTTGGCGTTTGCCGTAATATCAAGAGACAGCACCTTGTCGAAATCGTCAAGGAGCGCCAGCTTTGTGGCAGGATTTGTGTCCGCCTTTAATACATCGTATATTGCGGTGACGGCGTTGGAGGTGTTCAGGTCGTCGTCCATAGCCGCGGCGAAAACAGCTTTGAGCCTGTCGAAGTCGGCGGCGTTCACGCCCGCTGTATCATTGGCGGAGATAAGCTGCGCCGCCCTTGCGATTATCTTGTCGTAAGCGGTCTTAGCGTTGTCCAGATTTTCATAGGAGAATACCAGCGACTTGCGATAATGTGACAGCAGGCAGAAAAATCTGTATATAACAGGGGAGTAACCCTTGCTTTCAAGGAGAGATACCGTCAGGAACTCGCCCTTGGACTTGCTCATTTTGCCGCTGTTGGTGTTAAGGTGCAGGATATGGAACCAGTAGTTGCACCATTTGTGTCCCAGGTACGCTTCGCTCTGTGCAATTTCGTTTGTGTGGTGGGGGAATGCGTTGTCGATACCGCCGCAGTGTATATCAAGGTACTCGCCCAGATTTTTCATGCTTATGCAGGAGCATTCAATGTGCCAGCCGGGATAACCTACGCCCCACGGACTGTCCCACTTTAACTCCTGGTCGTCGAACTTGGACTTGGTGAACCACAGAACAAAGTCCGCCTTATTGCGCTTGTTGGAGTCCTCCTCAACGCCCTCGCGGACGCCTACGGCAAGGTCTTCCTCCTTGAAATCGTTGAAAACATAATACTGCTTCAGCTTGGAGGTATCAAAGTAAATGTTGCCGCCCGCCTCGTAAGCGAAACCCTTTTCCATAAGGGAGGATATAACGCGGATAAACTCGTCAATGCAGCCCGTGGCAGGCTCTACAACGTCGGGACGCTTGATGTTCAGCTTTTTGCAGTCGTCGAAGAATGCGTCGGTGTAGAATTTTGCTATCTCCATAACGGTCTTGTGCTCGCGCTTTGCGCCCTTGAGCATTTTGTCGTCGCCCGTGTCGCCGTCGCTGGTGAGATGTCCCACGTCGGTGATGTTCATAACGCGCTTTACGTCGTAGCCGATGTAGCGCAGATATTTTTCCAGTACGTCCTCCATGATATAGCTGCGCAGGTTGCCGATGTGTGCGTAGTGATATACGGTAGGTCCGCAGGTGTACATGGATACCTTGCCAGGCTCATGTGGTACAAATTCCTCAACTTTTCTTGTAAGGGTATTATAAATTTTCATTATCGTTATCCTCCGTTATGATTAAATCCGTTATATGTTGAAAATCCCAGCATATATATTGCCATGGCAATAGCAGTATTTTCATCACATGACGGTGCTTTTTCTTTTGATATTTTAACAAGTTCATCCATTACAGTATCATGCGGTACAAGATTATGAGAGTTATCAACAACTTTCTTTATTGTGTGCGGGAGTTCCATACACATAAGGTAAAATGCATTTTCTGTTCCCGTGACTATCTCATAGAATTTATCAATACTCACGCGTCTTATAAGCTTATGTCCCACACGTTGACCATCAACAGTTGTTTCCCATTTAATGTTCTGTGATTTCTTAGCAATAGCTTCTACTAAAAAGCATGCGCAGTCATCATCCTTTAACAGCTGATTCTGCATTTTTATAAAAGTTTTTCCTGCCGATGCAGAGTTCATGGTATTATGCTTGTTTTTCATTTCAACATAAATTGTGTGAACAACAGAGCCGTCAGGCAGACAAATTCCGTCGGGAGCTTTAAAAATAACATCCCAACCTCCGTCCTGTCCATTGTCGGGGACAGTACATCCTTTAAAGTATGAGAATATTTTTTGATGAAAATATCCGATGTCGTTGTTGTTTGATTTATCTCTTTGTCGGAATATTTCGTTGCTTATAGTTTCCTGCCATGAATTTTTATATACCGAATTGTCAAAGATCAATTTTACGGGGTCTATCAGATTTTTATTAAATCTTTTCAGATCTATCGATTCAAGCTTATCGCCGTATTTTTCAATTGTATGCTTTACGTGAGCGGTAAACTCTTCCTCTGTTATAAACGATAATGACCAACTCATAATTGCTCTAACCCCTTTCGGATACTTTGTGCAATAGAAAATGCAAGATTTACGGGAACGGCGTTTCCGACCTGTTTATATTGCTGTCCTACACTTCCGCAAAATTCCCAATCGTCGGGGAATGTCTGACATCGAGCGTTTTCTCTTACAGTAAACGGTCTTGGCTCAATAGGGTGACATCTGTCTGTCTGTTTCTGACTGGGGGATGTAAGTACGGCGAGCGAGGGTTCGTCAAGGCTCATTCGGCGAAGTATTCCCGTTCTGCCGCCCTCCATGTCCCAACAGCTTTTCATGTACTCCTTAGCTATATTTTCGGGGATATCTCTCCAGTATCCGCCGGGAGGGACAAGCGAAAATATTTCCTCCTTTTTCTTGGAATATTTTACTCCGCAGCTTGGCGGACAATCCAACAAAATATCTCTTAAAACAGGTTTATATTCAAAAGGTTCCGGAAATGAGAATTTGATTTTATCCGAAAGGTCATTTCTGATACCGATAGTTATTAATCTTTCACGTTTTTGCGGAACATTATAGTCCCAAGCGTTTAGAACATCTTTTTGTATTATATAGCCTTGTTCCGTGAATATATCCGTAATTGTCTGATAGGTTTTGCCGTTATTATGCGTGAGCAGACCTCGGACATTTTCAAAAAGAAACATTTTCGGTTGAAGTTTTTTCAGATCGG
>JBJEQM010000325.1:0-5428 GCA_051881755.1 Oscillospiraceae bacterium | reverse complement strand
TTCTGCCGTTTCCTGATCCCGCAAAAAGGGCGGATATAGAATCCGCCCTACAAAATTTCAGTCTACTAATTCGGGAGAGAATGTTTCTTTCCAAGGAAGTCCCCACTTGTTGAGAGCGTCCATGAACGGGTCGGGGTCAAATTCCTCGATGTTGTATACACCGGGCTTCTGCCATTTGCCCGTCATTACCATCATAGCGCCTATCATGGCAGGTACGCCTGTGGTGTAGGATATCGCCTGCGAGCCTACCTCCGCGTAGCACTCCTCATGCACGCATACATTGTATACATAGTAATTCACGGGCTTGCCGTCCTTTACGCCCTGCATGATACAGCCGATGTTGGTCTTGCCCTTGGTGCGCGGACCGAGGGAAGCAGGGTCGGGGAGCACCGCCTTGAGGAACTGCAGGGGCACTATCTTCATGCCGTTGTAGTCGATAGGCTCAATGGAGGTCATGCCAACATTTTCAAGGCATTTCAGATGTGTAAGATAGCTCTGTCCGAAAGTCATAAAGAAGCGTATGCGCTTGATGCCCTTGATATTCAGCGCAAGAGATTCCAGCTCCTCATGGTGAAGCAGGTACATATCCTTTTCGCCCACCTCGGGGAAATTGTAAACGCGCTTTATCTCCATAGGCTCTGTCTCCACCCACTTGCCGTTTTCGATATATGAGCCCTTTGCGGAGACCTCGCGGATATTTATTTCGGGGTTGAAGTTGGTTGCAAAAGGATATCCGTGGTCGCCCGCGTTGCAGTCAAGGATATCGATATAGTGTATCTCGTCGAAGTAGTGCTTCATGGCGTAGGCACAGAAAACACCCGTTACGCCGGGGTCGAAGCCGCTGCCCAGAAGCGCGGTGATACCCGCTTTCTCGAAGCGCTCGCGGTATGCCCACTGCCACTTGTACTCAAACTTGGCGGTATCCTCGGGCTCGTAGTTGGCGGTGTCGATATAATGCACCTTGCACTCCAAACAAGCGTCCATTATGGTGAGATCCTGATATGGCAGGGCGAGGTTAAGGCAGACATCGGGCTTGTATTCTTTCATAAGCGCCACAAGCTGATCGACCTTGTCCGCGTCCACCTGCGCGGTGGATATTTTGGTCTTGCCGCCGTACATTGTATCAAGCTTAGCTTTAAGCTCGTCGCACTTGGATTTTGTTCTGGAAGCTATCATTATATCCTCGAATACCTCGGAGTTCTGACAGCATTTATGGATGGCAACGGAAGCAACTCCGCCGCAGCCGATTATCAAAGCTTTTCCCATTTTCATTTTCCTTTCCTTTGGCATACCGCCGTTTTTTTCAGTATATCATATTTTATGTTATTTTGCAAGAGTGTGCGTGTTAAACTTTGGGAAAACGTGCAAAATGCCCGTGAAGAATGGTCTTCACGGGCATTTGGTTATCATCAATGAGCGATATAGCTGTAATCCCGCAGATTTTTCTCCATGTTATCCCAGTTTACCCGCTTTAACGCACCGTCAACATATGCGCCGCGGTCGTTGAGATGGTCGCAGTAGAATGAGTGCTCCCACAAGTCCAAAGCGTAGACGGGCTTCAGCATATTCAGCATGGGAGTTTCGTGGTTTGCCGTGGGGACAGCCTCCAGCCTGCCATATGGGGTCTCCCCCACCCAAACGTAGCCCGAGCCGTAGACCTTATCCGCCGCGTCCTTGACCGCGCCGTAAAAGCCCTCCTCCGAGCCGAAGCTGTTCTCCAGCCGCCGCTTCATGTAGTCCGACGGCTCATCATAGTCCGCCGCAAGGGAGGAAAAATACAGCTCGTGTGCAAAAACGCTGCCTGCCGCCCGCCGCAGTGATAGATCCTTGCTTTTGGTAAGCGCCTCCAGCGGCGTGCTCTGGGCAATGGTATCTCCGCTGACGATAAAATTCAGCTTATCCAGCGCGTCAAGATAGTTTTTGTTGTAGTGAAAAAACACCGTCTGCTCGCTTATCTCGGGCTCCAGCGCCGAGTAATCGTAAGGCAGCTCCATGGCTTCAAAAGGATAATATTGGTTGTAGATCATATAAACGCCCTCTCTGCATAGTTTTTTTAATACTATGCGCAAAAGGCATTTTTTATTCCTTTGAGGGCTTGCTTACAATATATACGCCCAGACAAACAAGGGTCAGCGCCGCAAGGCTTCGCCACCCGAACGCCTGCTCCGTCTCACCCAGTATGACCGCCGAGAGTATCACGCCGAACACGGGATTGAGAAAGCCGTATACCGATATTTTCGACACGGGATTATACTTCAGCAGGCTCGACCACAGGGAGTACGCCGCCGCCGATACAAAAGCAAGATATATCAGCAGTACCGCCGATACACCGTCAAAGCCGCCGAGACGTCCGCCTGCCGCAAAGCCGCCCACAGCCATGACAATACCGCCAAGCAGGAACTGCCAGCCGCTTAGCATAAGCGGGTCATACTCCGCCGACCACCGCTTCATCAGCACCGAGGAAAAGGCATACGCAACGGTAGATATGAGTATAAAGCCCTCCCCCGTGAGAGTGAAGCCCATAGTCATGCCGCCCAGATTTACAAGCACCACGCCTGCAAAGCCCACGATACTGCCGATGACCTTTGCCGCCGTTACCTTTTCCATGCGGAATACAAAGCATGATACCGTCAGCGCAACAAACACATTGGCAGCCTCGATAACAGAGGCTTTTACGCCCGATATGTTGGACAGACCGATGTAGAAAAAGAAATATTGTATTATGGTCTGAAACAGGCTCAGAGCCGCTATTTTCGGCACAGCCCGCGCCGTGGGACGTACAAACCGCTTTTTAACGCAGCTTGCAATGATAATGGTCATAACGCCTGCCAGCGTGAAGCGCAGACCTGCATACAGTATCTCCGCGGGAATGTCCGCCGAGGAAATGTTCAGCCGCCCGAAGCCTATCTTCACAAAAGGGAACGCGCTTCCCCACAGCAGACAGCACAATGTCGCCCCGAGACATACGATAAGGGGGCGCTCAAGTATATGTTTTTTCTCTTCCAATTTATTTTGCTCCAAGTTTTATTTGGAATAAGCAACGCTTTCACATTCGTTTTCATGCTTATTTCTCCAATATTATATAATTTTGTATACCAAAAGTCAAGTAAGACCGTTTGCCTATACACGGTATTTCAACAAGCAAATTATTTGTTGAATGACTATGAACGATTTATTGTAGGGGACGGGTCTCCCGTCCCGCTGTTTCCAATGCGCTGTTAAACGGAACGTGAGACCTGTCCCCTATGGTGGTAACATTGCTATCCGCCTTCCACGAATCAAGCCCCGACGGCCGCGGAGCGTTTTGCGGCTTGCGCAGCTCCTCCTCCATCTCAGTAATATGTCCCCAGAAGCGCTTGGGCATTAAATTCATGCGACAGCGCGGATTGTACCGCTCCTTTATGCCCACGGAATTGTAAAAGGCTTTCCACAGGCTGCGGTAGTATTCCTCCTCGGCGGTGGTTTCGGGCAGGTCGAAGTCAATATCCTGTGCAAGCTCCGCCTTGTGGTCGGCGTAGATGAGCGCCATGCGGTGGGTCTTGTCGTATATAAGGAAGCTCTCGTTACGATAGCGGTCGATAAAGTGCGCCGCCATAATGGGAAGCACCGTATTTTTCGGCTCGATGACCGCCGACAGCGCCCCGTTCGTATCGGTAAACCGCACAAATCCCTGCAAAAGATGCGCCTCGTGACAGCAGCTGTTCACCGCTTTCATCAGCGTGTTCACAACATCGTTGGACAGCATATACATGACCCCTGCGCCTTGGTTGTAGCCCATTATCATAAATTTCAGTATATACATTTCCTTCTGCGGCAGGCAGGAGAGAAACGCCTTGCGTATAAAATCGGGAGCGCCTGCACCCATTTTCAGCGGTATGGAGCGGGATACACGCTCTGCGCGCTCGATATCCGTTGGTATGACCACCACCTGCGTAAAGCCTATCTGCTCGGGAATACCGCTTACAATATCGCATGGCATCTGCCTGTCGGTATAGCATTGGAAAACGCAGCACATAAGCCCGTCAAATGTGCCGTCATAGCTGTATATTACATCTGACCTGTGAGACATTTTACTTTATCCTCCAAAGTCGGCTTGCCGCTGTCAAAAAATGATAGCTGCTCAAAGCCGTCGTTCATTTCCGGTTCCTTTACGATACTTGCGGAGACAAGCTGCCGCATCATGCCCTCCTGCGTTATGATAAGTCCCTCCGCTCGCTTGCCTTTGCACAATATAAAATAGTTCGCCCTTTTTAGTACAACGCCAAGCTTTTTCAGGTCGGCATAATCAAGGGAGGTCTGCCGCCGCGCCGTGATTATCTTCCGCGCGGACTTTACCCCGATACCGGGGACGCGCAGCAGCATTTCATAGGGTGCGCGGTTTATCTCCACGGGGAAAAGCTCGGGGTGATTTATCGCCCAGTTGCACTTGGGGTCAAGAAGCGGGTCGAAGCTTTGGTGCTGTTCGTCCAGTATCTCCGCGGCGGAGAAGCCGTAGAAGCGCAGGAGCCAGTCCGCTTGGTATAGCCTGTGCTCACGCAGAAGCGGCGGCTTTGTACCCGCAGGAGGCAGCAGCTTCTGGTCGCCCACGGGGACATAAGCCGAGAAAAATACCCGCTTTAAGCTGTACTTGCGGTACAGCGCCTCGGTCAGCCGCAGTATCTGGAAGTCGCTGTCGGGTGTGGCGCCGATTATCATTTGCGTGCTCTGCCCCGCAGGAGCGAACTTGGGCGCGTGCTTATACTGCACTATCTCCGTGGAATTTTCCTTGATGCGGTTTGTTATCTGTGACATTGGCAGCAGTATTGCGCTTTTGGATTTATCGGGGGCGACGGCGGCAAGGCTTTTCTGGGACGGCATTTCAATATTGACGCTTATCCTGTCCGCCAGCACGCCAAGACGGTTTATCAGTTCGCTGTCCGCACCGGGGATAGCCTTTGCGTGGATATATCCGTTGAATTTGTACTTGTTCCGCAGCAGTGATATGGTCTCGATGAGCCGCTCGCAGGTATAGTCGGGGTCGCGGATAATGCCCGAGCTGAGGAAAAGTCCCTCGATGTAGTTGCGGCGGTAGAAATTGTAGGTCAGCTCCGCAAGCTCCTCGGGAGTGAAGGCGGCGCGCGGAACATCGTTGCTGCGGCGGTTGATACAGTATTTGCAGTCGTAAATGCAGTAGTTTGTCATCAGCACTTTCAGCAGGGATATACAGCGCCCGTCGGCAGCAAAGCTGTGGCAGATACCGCAGGCGGCAGCATTTCCGATACCGTCGGTGCGGTTGGCGCGGTCTACTCCGCTTGATGTGCAGGCGGCGTCATATTTTGCGGAGTCGGACAGTATTTCCAGCTTTTGTAACATATCCATAAAAAGCACCTCATTTACAGTACAAATGTTCGATATATACAGTATATCACAGAACGTTTGTTTTGTAAAG
>JBJEQM010000324.1:0-5486 GCA_051881755.1 Oscillospiraceae bacterium | reverse complement strand
CCTGTCATGCTTTTTATCATACAATCACCACTAACGTATAAATATTATATTACCCTATTTATACATTATAACATTTTCACGTGGAAAAATCAAGCCTTTTCGCAGAAAAAGAGCCGATTTCTCGGCTCTTTTTAATATTTTGAATATGTGGGGAATCAAACGGGGTGAACCTTGTTTTCGGCATCGGAATGAGCGCCGTCGATACCGTACTTGGCGTTTCTTCTCTTCTCAAAGAATTTGGGAGCCACCTGCGGGAACATAGCATAGCTGAGAACGTCCTCGTCCTGCTCCACCCACTCTGCGCACTCCTCGCGGAGCTTGTCAAGCTCGGGAGCGATAAGGTCTGCGGGACGGCAGGTGATAGGCTCTTCGCCCTTAAGTATCTTCTTCTGGAACTCGGGGTCAATTGTAACAGGGGTCTTACCGTATTCGCCCTTGACAAGAGCCTTAAATTCCTTGGTAACGGTCTTGTATCTTTCGCCGTTGATAACGTTGAATACAGCCTGTGTACCTACGATCTGAGATGTAGGTGTTACAAGAGGAGGCATACCGGAATCCTTACGAACGTTAGGCACTTCGTTGAGCACCTCCACGAACTTGTCCTCCTTGCCTGCCTGCTTAAGCTGAGAAAGCAGGTTGGAGAGCATTCCGCCCGGTACCTGATAAATAAGCGCATTTGCGTCGGTAGCAAGCATCTTGGGGTCAAGCAGGCCGCTGTCGATGTACTTCTTGCGCAGCGTCATGAAGTAGTCTCTTATCTCGTTGAGCAGCACAAGGTCAAGACCTGTGTCGTACTCCGTGCCCTGAAGCGCGGCAACCATGGACTCCGTGGGAGCGTGAGATGTGCCCAGCGCCAAAGGAGACATACTCGTGTCTATCATGTCAAGTCCGTTCTCAATACCCTTTAACAGGCACATGGAAGCAAGACCCGATGTATAGTGCGTATGAAGCTGTACGGGTATCTTTACCGCTGACTTGATGGTCTTTACAAGGTCGGCGGCGCGGTAAGGCGTCAGCAGAGCAGCCATATCCTTGATACAGATGGAGTCTGCGCCCTCTTCCTCGCACTGTTTAGCGTAGTTTGCATAATACTCGTCGGTGAAAACGTCGCCCAGAGTAAAGGATATAGCGACCTGAGCGTGTGCGCCCTCCTTCTTTGCAGCGCCGATAGCAGTCTTAAGGTTTCTGATATCGTTGAGAGCGTCGAAAATTCTGATTATATCAATACCATTTGCAACAGACTTCTGTACAAAATATTCCAGAACATCATCTGCATAGTGACGGTAGCCCAGCATATTCTGTCCTCTGAACAGCATCTGGAGCTTTGTATTGGGCATTTCCTTACGGATAGTGCGGAGTCTCTCCCAAGGGTCCTCGTTAAGGAAGCGCAGACAGGAGTCAAATGTAGCGCCGCCCCATACTTCTGCGGAATAGAAGCCTACCTTGTCCATTTTGGAAAGAATAGGGAGCATATCGCTTATGGGCATACGCGTAGCGATAAGCGACTGGTGAGCGTCACGGAGGACGGTTTCGGTAACTTTGATCTTAGCCATTTTTATCAATCCTTCCGTAGAAATTACTGAACAGTAATGATAACGTCGTCGGAGTTTACAGTGTCGCCCTTCTTGACGTTAACGGCAACTACCTTGCCGGAAACTGTGGAGGGGATATCGTTCTCCATCTTCATAGCTTCAAGGATAGCAACTACCTGACCCTCTGTAACCGTAGAGCCAACGGATACCTTTACATCAAGGATAGTGCCGGGCATAGGAGCCTTGATAGCAGTGCCGCCTGCAGGAGCAGCAGCGGGTGCAGCAGCAGGAGCGGGTGCAGCAGCAACGGGTGCAGGTGCAGCTGCAGCGGGAGCAGCGCCGCCGCCAACTTCTTCAACAGCTACGTCGTAAGCCTTGCCATTTACGGTAATATTAAATCTTTTCATAATTATTAACCACCATTCAATTAAATTTTATGTTTATACTATGTATACTGGATAATAGCAATACACACAACTAACTTTAAAAGCATAAAAAATTGTATGCACAGTAAATTGAAACGAGTTCTTGCCTCTTGCTTCTTGCCTCTGAGAAGCAAAAATGTCAGGCTGTTTTCGTATTTTGCTCTAGAAGGGCATATTGCTGTGCTTCTTGGGCAGACGCTTGGTCAGTCTCTTGCCTGCCATAAGCTCAAGCACGGAAACTATCTTGCTTCTTGCCTCGTCAGCTGTGATTATCTCGTCAACGCAGCCCTTGTCTGCGGCATTGAATGCGGAGGCTTCGTTTTCTGCATACTCTGCGGCAAGCTTGTTTCTCTCAGCCTTTACGTCGGCAGCGCCCTTGAGCTTATCGTGCATAAGGAACTCTGCTGCTGTAACGGGAGCAAGAGGAGCGATAACAGCGTCCGGATATGCAAAGGTCATGTCTGCATTGGCTGTACCAAGTGCAACCATAGCAGAGCCGTAAGCCTTGCCCGCAACAACGGATATTTTCAGGGTCGTAGCTTCGGAATATGCGCTTGCAAGCTTGGCAAGGTCGCGGATATTATCCTCGGTCTCGAAGCCCTCTGTATCGATAACGGTAACAACAGGAACGGAGAATGCGTCGCAGGTGCGTACAAATCTTGCCAGCTTTGCGCTGTCGTCAGATGTAAGCTTGTCTGCTGTCTTGTTTGTAGCGGCGATACCTACTGCGGAGCCGCCCAATGTTGCAATGGCGGTGTATGCGGCTGTACCGAACTTCGCGGAAAGCTCAACAATGCTGCCATCGTCCGCCAGAGCCTCGGCAATATCGGCAGCCTTGCCCTCTGCTGCCTTTGCGGGAGCGGAGAACTCAAACTCGGGTGCTGCGGAGATATTGTTTGCGGGGAGCATGGAAAGAAGCTTTCTTGCGCTCTCCATAGCTTCCGCGTCGTCCTTTGCAAGGATAGCTGCTGTACCGTTTTCTGCAGCAGCTGCGCCGTTTTTGCCTGCGCCCGAAGCAAGATAAAGCTCAGCGTCCTCGGTAACGATAACAACATCTGCGGAGCAGGCGATAAGAGCCGCGCTGCCTGCGCAGGTGCCTGCTACAACGGATATCTGAGGTACAACGCCGGAAAGGTTGTTAGCCCACATGAGCATATCGCTGTATGCGGCAAGAGCCTCGGCGCCGTCCCAAACGAACGCGCCGTTTGAATCGAACACGCCTACAACGGGTACGCCGTTTCTTGAAGCAAGGTCGTATATCTTGCAGATCTTTGCGGCGTGCTGCTTGCTTACAGCGCCGCTTTTTACGGATATATCCTGAGCAAACGCATAAACGGGGCTTCCGTCAACATAGCCGTAGGCTGTGATAACTCCCGCAGGAGCATCTCCGCACTTTACGGCAGAGCCTATTTCCGTATAAACGCCGTCGTCAAATAATTTTGAAAGTCTGTCCGCGGCAGGGCTTGCTTTTGTATTCTTATACTCTGCAAGCTTAGCCTTCTGGTTTTCACTTAACATAAACGTTCCTCCGTTCAATATTCAAAATTAAACCATTGTATATTATACATCATTTTTTCAAGATTGACAAGATAATAACAATAATTTATTCTGTTTTTTTCAAAATGTTCATATTTCGCCAAAAAACGCCGCCGAATAATGTAAATATTATTCTCCCACAGCGTTTCTCAAAGCTTTCAGCTCCTCGGCGGTAAGCTCGCGGTACTCGCCGGGCTTAAGCATACCCAGCTTGACAGGTCCGATAGCCGTTCTGCGGAGCCTTGCCACCTCCAAGCCGACCGCTTCGCACATCTTTCTTATCTGGCGGTTGCGTCCCTCGCGGATAACTATTTGCAGCACCACTCTGCCCTGCTCCTCCGTCAGCACGTTGACCGTGGCAGGCAGGGTCTTTCTGCCGTCGATGACAACGCCGTCGGCAAGCTGCACAAGCTGCTCCTCGGACACGGACGGGCGCACCGTAACGCGGTAGGTTTTGGAGATATGCCTGCTGGGGTGCATGATATCGTTGGCAAACTTACCGTCGTTTGTAAACAGCAGCAGTCCCTCGGAGTTCCTGTCCAGACGTCCTACGGGGTAAACGCGCTCGTCAACGCCGGTCAGCAGCTCGGTCACGCACTTTCTGTCCAGCTCGTCGGACATGGTTGTAACATATCCGCGTGGCTTGTTGAGCATAAGATAAATTTTTTCACGCTTTTTGGATATATATATTCTCTCGCCGTCCACGGTGATAACGTCGTTATATGTGGCTCCGTCGCCGATAGACGCAACGTGACCGTTCACTTTGACCTTGCCGCGGGAGATATAATCCTCCGCCTTTCTTCGCGAGCAAAGTCCGCTTTCGGCTATTAATTTCTGCAATCTTATCTTTTCCATTTACATTCCTCCGCCCTGCGGCAGCTTATTTTACAAAAAATCCTTTCAGGAAGTCTATTATAATAGTATACAGCGGCTTTTCAACTTCACATTCCTTATATGCACAGTCCGCCGCCGCAACAATGTCAGTTCTGCCGATAATGCCGTTTGCGGTGTAATATTCCGCATATCCCACCGCGTCCCCGCTTTTTACGGGAGCATACACAAAATCGGGCATATATATTTTCTCGGTTATTTCGGGCAGGAAGCCGTTTATCGCCGTAAACTTCGGCGTTTCCGCCAAGCGGCATGATATACTGTCGTCAGCTCCGCCAACAGCCGCCGCTGTAAATTCGCGGCTGATATTCTGCGGCTCCGTCAGCTTAGCCGAGGCAAAGCCTGCGTCCAGCATAGCTATATGGTCGTTCCAGTCGTCGGGAGCGTTCAATGTCACGCAGATAAGGGTAACGCCGTCCTTTTCCGCCGCGGAGACAAGACAACGTCCCGCTTCGTCGGTAAAGCCCGTTTTTACCCCGATACAATACTCGTATTTCGTCAGCAGCTTGTTGGAGTTGGTCAGATACTTGTCGCCCTGCCAGTTCTCCGACGACAGCTTTATACTTTTGGTCTTGCATATCTCGCGGAAGTCGTCGTTTTTCATGGCTTCGCGGGTCAGCAGCGCCATATCGTACGCCGTGGAGTAATGCTCCTTATCGTGAAGTCCCGAAGGGGTGACGAAGTTGGTATTTTTCATGCCGATCTTACGGGCGCGGTCGTTCATCATGTCGGCAAAGTCGGTATACTCCCCCGCCAGCTTCAATGCGGAAGCGTTTGCCGCGTCGTTGCCCGAGGGCAGCATCATGCCGTAGCACAGTTCGCGCTTGGTGACCTCGTCTCCGCTGCACAGACCCATGGACGAGCCCTCCGTCAGCAGGGCTCGGTCGTCGATGACGAACTCGGTGTCAAGGTCGCCGCTTTCCAATGTAAGGAGTGTGGTCATTATCTTGGTCGTGCTTGCCATGGGCAGCCGTGTGCTCTCGTTTTTGGCAATAATGACCTCGCCCGTCTGGGCGTCCATTAGAATATACGCCTTGGCTGAGACAGCGTCCGCCCTCATGGGCAGAGCCGCCGCCGTCAGCACGGCGCACAGTACAAACGA
>JBJEQM010000323.1:0-5501 GCA_051881755.1 Oscillospiraceae bacterium | reverse complement strand
ACTATTCTTTATTGTGGATTTTATACTGTACCGCAAAAAGCGGATTACATTGCAAATGCTTGCGGTGGAAATTACATATACCGTGGATAATCTGCCTGTCCCCGTCGGTACGGAGGAGGACTACGATGTCCTTGTGCGGACGTTGTACGACAGCATGAAAACCGCCGTACATATCTGCCTTATTTGCTGACCAGCGCGGGCATGATAATGATGTATTATAGTGAGCAATAAGAATTGAGCTATGGAAATTTTGTATTATACGGTAAAATACATTTAAAGCGGCATAAAGCACGTAGGTTTTGAGCGTCTCCTAATGTATGAACGGTCTTTTCCCGGAACTGCCGGAGCTATTATTGAGTGTTGCAAATATCCGATGATCTTGAAAATGATTATCGGATATTTTTTTATCGAATAATAAAAACTTTTTTGCGGTTTTATAAATAAATTACTTGATTTTTTTGTGCTTTTGTTGTATAATATAACATAGTGTCGGAAAATTGATCATTTTATTTTTTATCCGGAGGGCATATTATGAAAAAAAATCTGACAAAACGTATTTTAGCCGCTTGTATCGCGGCGCTGATATTCATGATAACGGTGCTGTTTATCGTGCAGACCGGCGTCATGAAAAGCAATGCAAAAGTTACGGGAGAGAACAGGATAGCGGACATTGTCGGAAAGCTTGCAGCCAACGAGATAGCTACTGCGGAGCTGACAGAGGAGCTTAATTCCGATTATATTGCCAAGGCGGACGCTTTCGCCGAGATGATAAGACTTGATCCGTCTATTCTGGATGACGCAAAGAGACTGGACGAGATAGCCGCCATGCTCGATGTTGACGAGCTTCATGTCACCGATGAAAATGGCATTATTTACTGGGGTACCGTGCCCGAATATTTTGGCTTCGATTTTGATTCCAGCGACCAGACAAGGGAGTTCCTGCCTATATTGAAGGACTCCTCTTTAAAAATTGCACAGGAGCCTCAGCCAAACGGCGCAAGCGGAAAATTATTTCAGTATATAAGCGTTGCCAGAAAAGACTCCACAGGTATCGTACAGGTGGGCAATACTCCCGAGAGGCTTCAGAGCCAGATCGAGAATAACAATATCGACAATGTGCTTGATTCTTTTGCTGTCGGCAGCACCGGATATGTTATAGCAATTTCCAAATCGGACGGGCTTATTGCCGCGCACCCCGACAAGGAGCTTATAGGTACGTCAGCTGCGGATGCAGGAGTATCCGAAAAGCTGCTTGGCGGCGCAGACGGTGTATTTTGCAAGATAAACGGCGAAAACTTATACTGCGTGACCGGTGAAAATGACGGTTATATCCTTATTGCAGCTATGCCGAAAAGTGAAGTATACGGCGGCAGAACAATGCTTATGCTTATCTTTGTAGTGTCTATTGCCGTAATGCTGGTCATTGTTATCATGCTTATCAACAACCTTATCCAAAAGGTCATTATCAATGGTATCAATCAGGTGCTGAAGCAGCTGGACGTTGTTTCCTCGGGAGATCTGGACGTGAGCTTTGACGTGCGCACCTGTCCCGAATATATTTCCCTCAGCGACGGGCTGAACTCAATGCTCGCCAATATACGCGATAATATGGACGAGACCGTCAGACGGAATCAAGAGCAGCAGCGTGTTTTTGAGCAGGTGACGGAGATATCTGCGGATATCGGCAGCGAGTCCAACGAAATGCAGGAAGTATCCACGCAGCTTTCCGACGGTTCGGCAACTCAGGCGGCTACCATCGAGGAGCTCTCCGCTTCCTTTGATACTATTTCACAGCAGATAAACGACAACGCAAGAGCCGCTGCCGACGCAGGAAAGATCGCGGCGGAAAATGCGCGTACTCTCGATGCGGGCGCGGAAAAGCTCGGAGAAATGCAGGGCGCTATGCGCAAAATACAGGAATCCTCCGATAAGATCGGAAATATTGTCAAGACCATTGAGGATATTGCGTTCCAGACCAACATTCTCGCTCTTAACGCCGCAGTAGAAGCGGCAAGGGCAGGTCAGCACGGTAAAGGTTTTGCCGTTGTAGCCGATGAGGTGCGCAACCTTGCGACCAAGAGCGCAGAGGCTACAAAGGGCACAGCGGTGCTTATCGACGAGACCCTTAAAGCAGTGGCGGAGGGAAGCAGGATCGCCGACGAGACCGCCGAACAGCTCCGCCTTATGATGAGCGGCGTTTCCGAAAGCAATAAGCTCATCGACAGCATTGCGGCGGCTTCGGAGGAACAGGCGGCGTCCTTTGAGCAGATATCCGAAAGCATGACGCACATTTCTGCTGTTGTACAGCAGAATGCTCATATATCCGCAAACGCAGCTTCAACTGCAAGCAAGCTGGACGGTCTTGCGCGTTCCCTCGGCGCGGTGTTTGAATGATACATAGCTTCAAAAAAGCAGCGTAATGCGGCAAGGTTAAGACAATATGTGCATTTTTCATATTATGCCGCATTATATGTACCGCAAAATATGTATAAATGTAAAATAAAATGCAGGACTTTATTAAAAGGCTTGCATTTTATTTTGGTTTGTAATATAATAATATACAGCGCTTAGATGAGCTGTACTTCCAAGAAATACAACTGTATTTATACGGAGGTACATATTACAAACAGCAGCCGCAGAAATTGGTTATTCTGCAAAGAATATACCGCGGTATTTTGGAAATGTAAAATATATATTTATATATTGAAAGGAAAGATCATTATGCTGCTTACGGAAATGAGCAAGGCACAGCTTGAAGACTTCAAGGCTGAATGTGAAAAAGAATACGGGGAATATAAGGCAAAGGGACTTAAACTGGATATGTCACGCGGAAAGCCCGGCGCTGACCAGCTTGATCTGGCAATGCCCATGTTTGACGTGTTCACCAATGCTGCAAGTATGCTTGCGGAGGACGGCACAGACTGCCGCAATTACGGTATGCTCACGGGCATTATTGATGCGAAGAAGCTTTTCGGCAGTATGCTGGGCGTAAGCACCGACGAAATAATCATCGGCGGCAATTCCAGCCTTGCTATGATGTATGATACTATTGCAAGAGCCATTACTCACGGCGTTTACGGCAGCAAAAAGCCTTGGGGACAGTGCGGCAAGATAAAATTTCTCTGTCCTGTTCCCGGTTACGACAGACATTTTGCCATATGCGAGCATTTCGGCATTGAGATGATAAACATTCCCATGCGCGCCGACGGTCCCGACATGGACATGGTTGAAAAGCTTGTCTCCGAGGACGAGTCCGTCAAGGGTATCTGGTGCGTTCCGCTGTACTCCAACCCCGACGGTATCGCATATTCCGACGAGGTAGTACGCCGCTTTGCAAACCTCTCGCCCAAGGCTGAGGATTTCCGCATTTTCTGGGATAACGCTTACTGCGTTCACCATTTGACAGATACTCCCGACCATATCCTCAATATCCTTGACGAATGTAAGAAAACGGGCAAGGAGGACATGGTATTCATCTATGCCAGCACCTCCAAGATATCCTTCCCCGGCGCAGGCGTTGCTATCCTTGCGGCGTCCGTAAACAATATCAAGCAGATATCGGCTCTGCTGGGTATACAGTGCATCAGCTATGATAAGCTGAATCAGCTTCGCCATGTAAAATATTTCAAGAATCTTGACGGCATCATGGCGCATATGGATAAGCACAAGGCGATACTTGCTCCTAAGTTCAAGCTTGTGTTGGATACGCTCGACAGGGAGCTTGCACCTTTGGGAATACTTGAATGGAACAAGCCCAACGGCGGATATTTTGTATCCGTTAATACGCTGAACGGCTGTGCAAAGCGGGTTGTCTCCCTTTGCAGGGAGGCGGGCGTCGTTCTTACGGGAGCGGGTGCGACTTTCCCTTACGGCAAGGATCCCGAGGACAGAAATATCCGTCTTGCCCCCACATATCCTCCCCTCAGCGAGCTTGAAACAGCAATGAACCTGTTCTGCCTGTGCGTTAAGCTTGCCAGCGCGGAAAAGCTTCTGGGCGAATAAAATATGATATAATTAAACGGAGCAGTATCGTATAGGGCGATATTGCTCTGTTTTTGTAATCCTCTTCGTGTATTTTTTATATTGACATATGAACGATAAAATTGTATAATGAAAAAAAAGATCGAAAGGAAAATACACCATGATAAACGATAATATCCTCATAAAATTATACGGCGAAAACGCGCTGAACGAGCAGAAAGAGCGCTATGCAAAAGCCGAGCGCTCCTTTGCGGATATCTTCGGAGAGCAGGAGAACGTCCGCGTTTTTTCCGCTTCGGGCAGAACGGAGATATGCGGAAACCACACCGACCATAACTGCGGCAAGGTACTTGCGGCGGCGGTGGGTCTGGACGTCATCGCCTATGCCGTACCTACCGACGATGGCGTTATTACGGTAAAATCCGAGGGCTTCCCCATGGACACCGTCGATACTGCCGACCTGTCCGTACATAAGGACGAGCTTAACGGCTCGGCGGCTCTTATCCGCGGCGTTGCGGCAGGTTTTGCCAATGACGGTCTGAATATCGGCGGCTTCAAGGCGTATACTACGTCCAATGTGCTTAAAGGCAGCGGCGTATCTTCGTCGGCGGCGTTTGAGGTGCTGGTGGGTACTATCCTGTCTCATCTATATAATGGCGGCTCGGTATCTGCCGTAAAGATCGCGCAGATAGCGCAGTATGCGGAGAATGTATATTTCGGAAAGCCCAGCGGACTTATGGATCAGATGGCGTCCTCCGTGGGCGGATTTATCACTATAGATTTCAACGACGTTGAAGCGCCCGTTATCGGCTCGCTTGATTACGATTTTTCCAAGAGCGGATATACCTTGTGTTTGGTCGATACCAAGGGCAGCCATGCAGACCTTACTCCCGATTACGCTGCATTGCCGCAGGAGATGAAAGCGGCGGCTGCCGTATTCGGTAAGGACGTGCTTCGCCGCGTTGACGAGGCGGAGTTCCGAGCAAATATGGGTCTTGTGCGCGAAAAGTGCGGCGACAGAGCCGTACTGCGCGGTCTGCATTTTTACGATGAAAACAAGCGCGTAGAGGCTGCTGCCGAAGCGCTGAAAAATGGTGATATAAACGCATTTCTTGCGGAAATTAACGCCAGCGGCAACAGCTCTTTCAAGTTCCTGCAAAATGTGTTTTCACCCAATAAGCCGCAGGAGCAGGGTATCTCCTTGGGACTGTACACTGCGGAGCGTGTTCTCGGCGGACGCGGAGCGTGCAGAGTACACGGCGGCGGATTTGCAGGTACGATTCAGGCGTTCGTTCCCGACGATCTTCTTGCTAATTTTATCGCTGCGGAAGAAGCGGTATTCGGCGCGGGCAGCTGTCATTGTCTCTATATTCGTCCTTTGGGCGGAACAATGGTGGGTTGATTTGTCCGCGGTGTGGGAACAGGCTTCCCTAATACTATTTCTGCTCTGCCTATAGAAGTTTATAGGCAGAACTCACTGTGGTGTGTGCGGCGAAGCTGCGGGAAAGCCGTTCCTTAGT
>JBJEQM010000322.1:0-5531 GCA_051881755.1 Oscillospiraceae bacterium | reverse complement strand
AGTCCAACCTCAAGACCGTTATCAAGAAGGCTGACGCTGCTACCGCTGCTAAGGCTGACAATTCCGAAGCTGCTGTAAGAGCTGCTATCAAGGCTGTTGACCAGGCTTGCGCAAAGGGCATCATGCACAAGAACTGCGCTGCAAGAAAGAAGTCCCAGCTTGCTAAGAAGCTCAACGCTGCCAAGGCATAATTTCTTAATAAAATCCAAGACCTGAGAAGAATCGGTTTTCTTCTCAGGTCTTTTTTTGTGTTTATGATATATTGCACAATATATGCCGCATCATATTGTCATTTTCTATAAAACAACAATAATTTATTGTTTTTCGATAATTTTCTATTGACAAATGATAATTGACGTGTTATTATATAAGCACAGGAACCGAAAATATACTGCATAATATGAAAGGACGGTCTTATTATGAAAAATATCAGATGGACTCAGTCAATGTCACTTACCCTGTCAAGCGTTATCGTAAAAATACTGGCGCTGATCTTAGCGGCGGCGTGCGTTTATGCGCCATTCGGGCTGAACGGCTACGCCTTTGCTCATTCCGAGGCAAACCCTGCCGCATTTATAACCGCATTTTACATATGCGCAGTGTTCGCCTTTATCGCTCTGTTCGTGCTGAACAAGCTGCTGAAAAATATACGCCTTGAGGAAATATTCGTCCATGAGAACGTGAAGATACTCCGCATTTTATCCTGGTGCTGCTACTTCGTTGGCATCGCGACGGCAATATACAGCTATTGGGAATACCACTTCATGATAATTGCGGCTGCGGCGGCTTTCTTCGGACTTATCCTCCGCGTGCTGAAAAACGTATTTGTCAAGGCGGTGGAAATTCGTGAGGAAAACGACGGCACAATATGAAAAGGCTGTCCGACCGCAAAAAGCTTGATATTGTAAAGGCGGTCATGATGTTTTTTTACATTATTATCATCGCGCTGTTCCTGCTGCCGTCACTTTTGGCGATGACGGATAATATGCCGAAAAAGCGTTTTGACGGCAAGCTGACGGAGCGCTGCGAGGAGCTGTTCATGATAAAATTTGATGGCAGCTTTACACCTGCGGAGTACCGCAAAATGGGCTTTCAGGACTGCGTGTATCTGCTTACATTAAAGGATATACAAAGTCCCGACGTTATAATGGCGCAGTACCGCCGTGACGGTTTCACCGCAGAGCTGCTTGATAATGCCGACGACCCTCTCGGCAGCGGCAAAAAGCCTGCGGAGGTCTATAAGGTATCACCGCCGCCGCCCTCGCAGGTACTGTATATTTACTTTTATATTGAGGAAGATAACACATACACCGCCGTGTTGACCTATAATTGAGGAGGATAAAAATGGCTGTAATTGTAAATCTCGACGTTGTTATGGCAAAGAGAAAAATATCATCGGGAGAGCTTGCGGAAAAGCTGGACATCACCCCCGCAAACCTCTCCATACTTAAAACGGGCAAGGCAAAGGCAATTCGCTTTTCCACGCTGAACAGGCTTTGCGACATACTGGACTGTCAGCCGGACGACATTCTTGCATACGAACGGAGGGACGACGATGAGTGACGATTATATAATGCCCTCCCCCGCGGCAGAAGTCCCCACGGAGGAAAAACGGGACATTTTCACCCTGACAGACAGCATTTTCGCTCTTATATTCACCTTTTCGGGATTTTTCTTCCTGAAAACAATTTTAGCGTCCCGCGTCGGCATAGGCGCGGCGCTGTTCCTGCTGATACTGGCGGCGGCTTCAATGGTATACGTCCGCATGACAAAGTCAAAGCAAAGCGGAAAAAGTATTGTACTTTTTATCGGCACTATGGTATTCTCGGCTAACCTCGCCGTGACGTCCAACGGGCTTATACAGGCGCTTGATTTTATCTTCGCGGTCATATTGTACGCGGTCTGGGCATTCTCGGTGAACAACGATCTCTACCGCGGCGCGGACGATTACACAGTATACCGCATTGCAAAGGCGGTGTTCGGACAAAGCTTCGGCAATATCGGGAAATGCCCCTCGGCGGCAATATCCCTGATGAAAAAAAGCAAGGGCGGCAAAAACATCGGCAACGCCTTTATCGGACTTATCATCGCTGTTCCCTGCACAGTCATCGTTGCCGTCCTGCTTGCCTCCGCCGACGATAACTTTGACCGTCTTCTGGGGCAGATAACCGACAATTTCTTCTCCGACTTCTTCATAAACGTGCTGAAATACGCCGTTATGCTGCCTCTGTCGTTCCTTATTTTCGGCATAGTTTTCTCCGCGGTCAAGGGCAAGAACCGCCTTGATACCGAAAGCTGCGACAGGACAACGGCGGTGCTGAAAATTGCTCCGTCTGTGGTGATGTACTTCTCCGTTGTCCCCGTGTGCATACTGTATGTGATGTTTTTCTTCTCGCAGATATCCTATTTTCTCTCGGCGTTCGGCGGCATACTCCCCGAGGGCTTCAGCGCGGCGGAGTATGCAAGACAGGGCTTTTTCGAGCTTTGCGCCGTGTCCGTCATAAACCTCAGCATTATAATCGCCATCAATCTTATGTGCAAGGCGGGCGAAAGCGGCGAACGTCCCAAGGGGCTGAAATTCTTCACCTCCCTCATATCCTGCTTTACTATCGTGCTTATCGCCACCGCCCTGAGCAAAATGATAATGTATATCTCACGCTTCGGCATGACCTGCCTGCGGTTTTATACAAGCTGGTTCATGGTACTGCTGGCGGTGCTGTTCGTCCTTATCATTATACGGCAGTTCAAGGGGATAAACCTCGCCGCAATCGGCACTATAATATTTACGGTGATGTTCTCGCTGCTGAGTCTGCTCCCCACCGACGCACTTATTGCGCGGTACAATATCTACGCATACCAGCACCTCGGCACGGATTTCGACAAAAGCTATTTCTACGAGCTTTCCGAGGAAGCCTGCTACAATATACCCTATATGCTGGAGAGCGGCGACGAAAAGCTTATTGACGCAGTACACAGCATGGACGCGTATCACACCTACAACTCCAAGGAGTGGTACGAAATGACCCTTTCGGAGTATATTGCAAAGAACATCTGCGACAACTACAAATAATAAAGGCTGCTGTACATTTTTGCCCGTACAGCAGCCTTGTTATATTATGTATCACGGCTCTTTCCAGAAGCCGCCCTTGTGGAAATTCTCGTTGCCCAGCGGAGTTGCGGTCATTCGGAACATTACACAGCCGTCGGGACAGACGATAGTCTTGCTGTATTTCCCGTCGCCGCCCAGATTTGTCAGGTCTCCGCCGCTGCGCACCGCCTCCATTAACGGATACAGCATCATCATGGTCTTGCTACAAATGCCGTAACCATCATCATTGACGGGACAGCCGTAGGTACAGCGGTACTTGTCGCCTATCTCCTCGCCGTTGCGGCAGTAGCGCTCGGTGTGGTCTCCGCGGAGAAAGCCCGTCACTTCAATTTCAAATTCGTATTCTTCGTCATACCATTTCTTCATGTTTTTTCTCCCTGTCAGAATTTGTATTTTTTTCGTAGGGGCGGGTTACCCGTCCCGTTGTTTCCAATACCATTATTAAACGGGACGGGTTACCCGTCCCCTACAACATACTCAATTTTCCGCAAAGGATAGATCGTACAGGTCAAGCACTGCGTTTATCTCGTCAAAGCTGTACCCCAGCCGTGCCAGCGCCGCCTTGACCTTCTTAACGCCCTTCATGTCCGTCAGATACCGCTCGTATTTTTTCTCAACCAGCTCTTCAAGCCGCTGCATGGTCTCTTCGCCGCCGATATAAGGCTCAATGGCAGCGTCTATCTGCTCATCGGTGAAGCCCAGCCGCTTCATCTCCATTTTCGCCTTGAAAGTACCCACGCCCTTGCGCTCGAACAGCTTTCGGGCGTATTTTTTCGCATATTCCTCGTCGTTGATAAAGCCCATTTCCTGCATTTTATCGCAGACGGAGGAGCATATCTCGGGAGGATAATTCCGCTCCAGCTTGCCGTAAAGCTCCGAGTAGCAGTGATCGCGGGTCGCCAGCAGGTAGAATGCGCGCTCCTTGGCTTTTCGCGCCATATCGTCGTAAACCACGCTGTCAAGCGCCTCCGACGGGATATCCAGTCCCTCTTTAAGATGATACTTTTCCGCAATTGAGTCCGCTATGTAGATGTTTGGTCTGCCGTCAAATTCGACGCACATAGTCGAGCCCTTGTACTTCGATACAGATGTTATCTTCATATAACAACCGCTCCCGCAGGGGAGCTGCCCCTTTCTCAAAGCTGTAAGCCCTTATATACCCCAATTACCATCAGTTTTTGTCGATGGGATTGAACTCCTCAAACTCGTCGTCCGTATTTACGATAACGTCCACCTTTTTGGCGGTCTTTTTGGGAGCGGCTGTCTCCGCGGGAGCTTCCTCCGCAGGAGCGCTTCCGTCCTCCGCCGCAGGCTCTGCCGCTTTATCGCCGCCGTCGGGCTTATCCGCCTTTGCCGCATATGTCTTGGCACATTCAGCCTTAATTTTTTCTTCGATCTCTTTCATGGTCTCGGGATTATTTTTCAGGAAGTCCTTGGCATTATCACGTCCCTGACCTATCTTTGCGCCGTCGTAGGAGAACCACGCGCCGCTTTTCTGTATAACGCCCATTTCAACGCCAAGATCCACGACCTCGCCCGTGCGTGATATGCCCTGACCGAACATTATATCAAATTCCGCTTCCTTGAACGGAGGAGATACCTTATTTTTTACTACCTTGCACTTTGTGCGCGCGCCTACCGTTTCGCCGTTTACCTTGATAGCCTCGCCCTTGCGCACCTCAATGCGCACTGAACTGTAGAATTTCAGCGCACGTCCGCCTGTGGTCGTCTCGGGGTTGCCGTAGATAACGCCTATCTTTTCGCGCACCTGATTGATAAAGATGGCAACACAGTTTGATTTGGAGATGACCGCCGTCAGCTTTCTCATTGCCTGAGACATAAGTCTTGCCAGCAGACCAACATGAGTATCGCCCATTTCGCCGTCGATCTCCGCCTTTGTTACCATGGCTGCCACCGAGTCGATAACGATACAGTCGATAGCACCCGAGCGCACCAGAGCCTCGGCAATTTCAAGCGCCTGCTCGCCGCTGTCGGGCTGGGAGACCAGCATATCGTCAATGTTAACGCCCAAAGCGCGCGCATAAACAGGGTCAAGAGCGTGCTCAACGTCGATGAACGCCGCAATGCCGCCTGCCTTTTGGGACTCAGCAACTATCTGCAAAGCGACGGTGGTCTTGCCGGAGCTTTCGGGTCCGAATATCTCAATGATACGTCCCTTGGGCACGCCGCCGATACCAAGCGCCATGTCAAGCGTCATGGAGCCTGTGGGAATAGCGTCCACCTGATAATTGTTAGCCTGACCCAGACGCATTACCGCGCCTGCGCCGTACTGCTTTTCTATATGCTGAATAGCGGCTTCCAGCGCTTTCTTCTTTTCCTCTTCGTTTTTAGGCTTTACGACCGCTTCTTTTTTGTTAGCGTCAGCTTTTTTCTTTTCTGCCATTTACAATAACCGCCTTTC
>JBJEQM010000321.1:0-1504 GCA_051881755.1 Oscillospiraceae bacterium | reverse complement strand
GTGCTTTATCGGCGACGGCAACAATATGGCTAACTCTCTTATCGTAGGCGGTCTGAAAGTTGGCATGAAGGTATCCGTGGCTTGTCCCGAGGGTTATCACCCCGACAGCCGCGTAATGGATTTCGCCAAGGACTTTGACGGCTTCGAGCTGACGGATTCTCCCGTAAAGGCTGCTGAAAATGCGGACGTTATCTTCACCGACGTATGGGCTTCCATGGGTCAGGAGGGCGAGGCGGAAAAGCGCCGCATCGCGTTCAAGGGCTATCAGGTAAACGACGATGTTATGGCGGCGGCTCATGCCGACGCTATGGTACAGCATTGTCTGCCCGCCCACCGCGAGGAGGAGATAACCGAAAAGGTATTCGAGGCTCACGCAAACGAGATATTCGAGGAGGCGGAGAACCGTCTCCACGCTCAGAAAGCCGTTATGGTAAAGGTAATGGGCAACAAGTAATTAAATATGGGGGTAATATTGTGGGTTTTGACAGGATAAGAATAAAGGAAAACGCGAAAACGCATTATAGGCTCAACAAGTGGAACAATGTACTGGTAATGTTCATTTATTTGCTGGTGACCGGAGGCGGCTGCGGCATTTTATCCGGTGTTTTGACCGGAATGATGGCGGCTGCGGATATTGACGACACTACGGCGCCCGTAATGATGATATTTATGTATATTTTAATTTTCGGCGTTTCTATTTTTGGTCTGAATGTGCTTGCTATGGGTCTGTTTGCGTGGTATCAAAAGGCTATACACCGCGAAAAGACGGGCGTTGAGGTGCTGTTTGACGGCTTCTCGCACAAATATTGGGACAATGTGCTGACGATGTTCCTGAAAAATCTGTTTATTTGTCTGTGGACTTTACTGTTTTATGTTCCGGGTATCGTTAAGATGTATTCTTACGCCATGACGGAGTATATCAAGATGGAAAATCCCGATATACCCGCAAACAGGGCTATTGAGCTGAGCAGGCGCATGATGGACGGACACAAGTGGGATCTGTTTGTGCTTGACCTGAGTTTCCTCGGTTGGAATATCCTCAGCAGTTTTACATACGGCATATTGATGATACTTTATGTTGGTCCGTATTACTACGCGGCGAGGGCATTTGCCTACGAGGAGATCAAGGCGGAGGCTATTGCTTCGGGCAGAGTCAGCGCGGAAGAGCTCAGCGGAGTTATTGTATATTGATATTTGCGGCGGCTGCATTATGTGCGGCTGCCGTTTTTTGAGCCGATGTTGTTAAAATTGCACATTAAATCAACGATTATGTCGGGTTATATAAGCAAAACTCCAAAATCAAAAAAAAGTGTTGACAAGGGGAGATAAATGTGATAATATAAATAAGTCGCGAAATGACGGGATAGAAAAAGTTAAGTAAAGCGAGAAAGAAATTTCTGAAAAGTACTTGACAAACCCGAATAAGTGTGATATGATATTAAAGTTGCACGAAAGCGCGACGGTCAAGCAGAAAGAAAGCTTTAAAAAGTTTTTAAAAAGGCTT
>JBJEQM010000320.1:0-1519 GCA_051881755.1 Oscillospiraceae bacterium | reverse complement strand
CAGCCGTTTCGGGTGTGTTTCTGAAATCCAAAAGATACATGAAAATGTCGTCTATACAGTACGTGACAAAAATTGCCACACCCCTTTCCAAATACACAAGCTTGAATTTCATCATAATCAGCGCACACGGAGGAAGAATGTTGTTCACATTTTTGTCAAAATCCGACGCCGATGAAATAACATCATATATAATGGCTCATATTCTTAACAGACAAATAATATCCGAAAATGATGTTGAAACTACATCTGAAACAGGAGAGTGACATTTCCAAAAAAATGAAAAAACAACACCCGATCGCACTGTTAAAATATATATCAAAGAATTTCTGGCTGCTTCTGATCCCTCTTGTCAGAGGTCTGTTTGCAATGAGATTTGATTTTTACAACTGGCTCAGCGGAGCGTATCTGGATATTCTTGTCATCCTTGCTATACTTGGAATGGCAATATTTAGGTGGTGGAATATCCGCTATGAAATACAGGAGGACGGTATTTTGTTCAGCAAGGGGCTGATCGTCAATGAAGATTTTTTTATCCCGTTTAAGTCAATGTCGTCGGTCACTGCAAAAAGGGCTCTGCCGTTCCGCCCGTTTAAGGCAGTAATAATCTATGTTGAAACGGACAGTATTCTGGCGGTGGAAAAGCCGTCCGAGCCGGATGTAAAGTTCATTGTCTCGTTAACAGAATATAAAACATTATACAATAAAATACCAATTGATAAAAATGATACCGTTCAGACTTACCGAGCGCCAAAGGCACAGTTATTGTTGTACTCATTTGTATTTTCTTCCAGTTTGTCCGGTCTTATCTATTTCGGAACATTTCTTATCCAGAGCGGACGTCTTGTCAGCACCGAGCTGGAGAAAAGATTTGTGGAGGCGGTAAATGATGTAACATATTTTGCGGGAAAACTCATCGAGGGCTTGACACCTGTCACGGTTGCGCTTATAATTATTTTAGGCGCCGGTTGGTTTATATCGTTTGTTTCAAACTACCTGCACATGATAAGCTTCCGCGTCCAAAGGCGGGGGAAAAGTATTTTTATAAAGAACGGTTTCTTCTCCAAGTGGAAATATTACATTAATACAGAGCGTATAAATTATGCCGACATAAGACAAAATCTGCTGATGAAAATATGCCGCGTTATGTCGGTACAGATATCCTGCACGGGATATGGAAAATCAAACAGTGAGACGCCTGTCTTTGTGCCTATCACTACGAAAAAAAGTGTGATGGGCGTTATGAAGCTGCTGCTGCCGGAGTATGAGCCGAGGGAGACCACAGTTCAGCCGCGGTGGAATTATATAATGAGATTCATGGGACCGCCCGCGGTACTGATATTTGCGGTGATAATTCTTGCGGCGGCGATGGTGATGATATTTCCGCAATGGTACAGCGTAATATTATTTGCGGCGATAATGTGTGAGGTCTGGTCGGTGCAGCTGCTGCTTGTGAAATTTGTTGCGTATTATACTAACGGCGTCGGATACGAGGACGGTGTGCTTTGTCTGAGCTATTGCA
>JBJEQM010000319.1:0-5609 GCA_051881755.1 Oscillospiraceae bacterium | reverse complement strand
CCTCCAGCAGATTTATTACGGCGAACGCCTTAAATCCGCTGTTTTTTATCATGGAAGATATCTGTGCCGCAGGCATTGTACCCTGAACGGCAGTCTCATCCTTTTTGGCAAAGTCTGACGTTGTAATGTAGTTTACCGCGCCGCCTTGGGACTTCATTTCCACAATAACCGCATTATAGCCGCTGTCCTTTGCCTGTGTGAGATAATCGGTCAGCGCCGCAGGAGAAGATAGGGCGTCCGCCGGAAGCTCAAATGCGGTAAAATCCTTGGATTGGGCAGCATTATCCGCCGCCTGCTCCTGAGAATTATCGGTATTATCGTTTGCCTCGGTATCATCGGCGTCGCTGTCGTCCGCCGCAGGCTCGTTATCGGAAACGGGCGGAGTCCACGGTTTGGTCTCCACTTCCGAAGCGATCTCCTCCGATGAAAAATAATTCATTATGGGCTTTCCAACGCTGTAACCGACAAAAACCAGAACCGCCAGCATCAAAATACCCGCAGCGATACCAAACGCCTTTTTTATTTTCTTTTTTCTGTAAAAGCTGCTGTTTCTGTATACTTTTCTTCCGCCGTTTCTTGGCACAGATATTCCTCCGATCTTTTTATATTATATCAGTCAGTATGTCAGTCTGTGTCCTGTGAGCATATAAAACGCCATGCTTAATATACCGATATAAATCAGCACCAGCGGATAGCCGCGGAAGCTGAACGGTACGTCCTTTGAATATAGCTTGTCATAAACGACCGCCACCATATACACCGCAAAAACAAATCCCAGACCTATTCCAAGACCATGGAAAATATATTCAGGCAGCGTTACGCAGTATTTTGAATTAAGAAATATCGCTCCCAAAATTGCGCAGTTAAAGGTGGATATATGCACATACTTCCTCATTTGGGTAAAAAACTTATTTAGGAACCGCCACATACAGAGCAGCGTTATAATGTAAACTACTCCCAGCGTTGCGGTATATATCAGCGGACGGAATATATCGTACTCCCCGATATATTTATCAATAAAGTAACACAGCGCACCCGTTACAGCCGTAACATACGTTACACATATGCCGAAGCCGAAAAGATTTTTCCTGCTGCGCGCCGCAACGATAAGCGTACTTGTTCCGAGAGCGCGTGCAAAAATAGTATTTTCAACAAACACAGCTATCAGCGATACTGTTATTATTTGCAGTATATATGACAATACTCCGCACTCCTTTATCCTTTGACCTTATTTACAAGCCAGATTATACCTCTTAACAGCGCCGCCATAATGCCAAGCAGGATAAACCCTCCGTAAGGGTAGGAAAATCCCGACAGCGTTATGGGCACAGCAAGTATATTGCCGTTTATTTCACCCGTGGCAATTAGTTCGCGCACAAAGCCTATCAGAAGTACGGCAACATCATATCCAAGTATGCTGAAAATAATATCAAGTATCATTTTTCCCTTATTTTCCGCGAAAAAAGTTGTCTCGGAGCGGGATACAATAAGAGAATTGATTATCAGCAGAGGAAAATATACACCCATGTTTGATATCTGCTCATGCATCACAGAATCAAGGAAAAAAGCTGTAGGAATATATACCACCGCACCAATAAGCGTATATAGAATAATTCTGATAGTATAAACGATTTTCTGCGGTACAAATGACGATATGAGCAGCGTTAAAAAGGTTATGCAGGAAAAAGCCGTGACCAGCGTTACAGCATTCATAAACGTATTGGCAAAAACCACCACAGGCGCAATGACCATGCCTGCCGCGAGTACAGGGTTCCTTTTTATCATGCCGTTATATATAAGGCTTCGCACAGAGCCGTTAGTTGCCGCCGCTGTTTTTGTCGGCTCGTTCATTATCATCACTTCCGTTTATAAGGGTAATGGTCTCTTCCAAATCGTTAAGATTTGGATAGAGTTTTTTCTTCAGCTTTGCGGCAGGACTTTTTTTATTAAGCACATCCGCAAAGGAAAGAGCTTTTCTGTCAAGCTCTATACCTAAGGGAGCGGCAATTATCACCGCATACACAACCGCATTTTCCGCTTTGGCGTAAAAATGAAAAATCAATATAAGGACAGCCGTAATGAGTCCGTATATAAATCGCGAGGAATAGGTCTTTGGTATAGTGGAAAATTCACACGACAGGAACAACATTCCGAATATCATCATGCCGCTGGACAGCAGAGTAAAGGTCTTTACGAGGTCATACTCGTAATATATGAAAGCAAATCCGAAAACAATAAGAAATTCCGTAAAAAATGTGACCGCCGAAACAGAGCGCCGCAGCATAAGAAATGCAGCCGCTATCACCAGCAGTATAATAAATCCCGCTCCCATAGGACCGCAGAATTTTCCTATAAGAATATCCATAATATTGGAGCCGCCCGAATCCGTTTCGGTAACAGCTTTTGTCATTGAGGAATAAAGCTGCGTTTGCGCAACTACCGCCTCCGATGCCGACGGATAGGAAAATGGCTTGGGATATAGCAGCAAAGTGCCGGGGAAATTAAGGGTGGCAAACATAAATCCCGCCGCCGCACAGTTGAATATCTCATGTCTGTGACCGCCGAACGCGTGCTTACCGATTATAATTGCAAACAAAGCCGCAATAACTACAGCATAATAAGGCGCTGCAGCCGACATCATAAGAGAAAGCACCAACGCCGTTATCAGCGCCGACAGGTCGTGGGTATCGATTTTTTTCCGTCTGATCTTCAGGCAGATAAAATCAGCCGACATACATACCGCCGCCGATATCAGAATTATCACCGCCGCACGCAGACCGTAATAATATACCGCCATAGCCGACAATGCAGCCAAAACGATGAGCATATCCGTCATTATACTGAATTCATCTTTGGGCTTAATAATAATTTTTTTCATAAGATCAAATCTTGCCTTTATTTTCTTAGAAGCTCTGCCGCTTTTTTCATATCGGGCGCGTTAAAGAGATACGAACCTGCCACCATTATTTCGGCTCCTGCATCGGCGGCAAGCAGCGAGGTCTTATCATTTATACCGCCGTCCACCTGAATGGGAACATTTATCCCCGATTCACCGAGCATTTTTTTCAGCTCCGCGATTTTATCAATGGTATCATATATAAAGCCTTGTCCGCCGAAGCCCGGCTCTACGGTCATAATGAGTATCATTTCTACCTTATCAATATACGGCGCAAGCACGGAAACAGGAGTATTGGGCTTAACGGAAATACCAGCCTTTTTGCCGCAGGAATGTATTTTGTCAATGACCGCCGCAGGGTCTTCCGCCGCTTCAAAATGGAATGTAATGATATCCGCACCCGCGTCGGAAAAAGCCTGAATATATCTGATGGGGTCTGTTATCATAAGGTGAACGTCCAGAACGGCGGTCGTCACCTTTGATACGGATCTCAGCACAGGTATGCCGTAGCTGATATTATTTACAAAGACGCCGTCCATAACATCAAAATGTATATATTCGCAGCCTGCATCTTGGGCTCTGTTTATCTCTTTTTCAAGATTGCACAGATCGGCGCTTAAAATAGAAGCCGAAACAATTCTGCTCACAGGGATTCCTCCAAAAACATATTTCATAGCATAGTACATCTTTATTATATAATATATTGCAGAAAAAATCAAGGTCAAATGTCCAAAAATACAGGACATTTGACCTAAATCTATAAACAATACGCTGAGAAACGGAATATTTTGCTGCCGCGGCTCCCCTACGGGCGCTGAATACTATCATCCGACAGCTATTATTGCGCCACCCCGACACATATTCTGCCTCCCCCGTATAGTAAAATCTATGTGGGAGAGGCAGTCCTTGTCACAATTTTATGAATAACTCAGCTGCTTTATATTGGTATCTGTTGAGAACGACGAAGCGTTATAAAGGAAAAGCACCCGGTCGTACTCGGACATATCCACAACTTTCTTGTACGAAATTTTAATGTAACGCAGATCCAGCAACGTTATCTCGGAATAGTTCTGCGTCAGGAAGGGCGCGTAACAATGAGCGTAGGAATCCTTTATGATAAGCAGCCTTTTTCCGTCGGGATTTTCCGAGGTTATCTTTACAATGGGAGAATTTTCGCCCAAAAACGAGGAATATTTATCCTTTACATCAAGATATTCACGCATATACATACTGTCGTAAACCTGCGGCTCTTTGCCATATTCCCTTGTTACCTCCACAGAAGTCACATCATACCCGTCAACGGGGAAATAGTAATCAATGGTATCGTCCTTTATGCCGTCATACAACACCTTGGAATAGAACGTACCCTTAAACTCCGAGCTGGCGTGTTCGATACTGTAATCGGAGTATTGCAGCGCCGTATATCCCATTTTTGCGCCTGCCGCCTTATATGCAAGATACGCGCCGTAGGACGTCCAATGGTGGTCGGTGCGGTAGAAAATATATTCCGAGGTATTGGCGGAAAGCTCGGAGTATACATCAATTGGCATGATACTGCTGTCCAAGCCTCCGTATACATAGTCTATAAAGCTTTTTTGGTCAAGATTAGGGTTATAAGGTGATATCTCCTTTTTATAAAATTCCGCCGAAGTTGGCACAAGCATCATATAAACAGGTATACTCGGGTTGTCCTCTGCGAATTTGTTTATGGCAGCTATGCTTTTGTCCACCTCGGTATAATCGGGAGTACCCACCTTTTCAATAAGCCTGTCGGGAAGAATATATATATCCTTCTGTTCGCGCTTGCCCAGAGCAAATTCAAAATTCGCCTTGCCCTTGAGCCATGCGACCCTGCCTGCAAAATGGTCCGCAATATAGGTTTCAAGGTCGTCCGTATAATCTCCTTTAAACAGCGCTTTGGCGCTGAATTTCGGAAAGCGCTGGAAATATTTGTTCTCTATCTCCGAATACTCCTCCTTAGGCAGAACGACCGTCACCAAGGGCAGTATAACGATAAGCGCGAAAAATACGATACAGCTTACAAGGCTGAATATATTAACTTTTATTTTGCTGCTTTTTATAATAATCAACCTCCTAAGCTGTGTTAAAATCTGAAATAAAGGAACGGATTGTAGGTCGCGTCAACAAGATACGCCGTGCAGATGAGCATTACGCAAAGCTGTACAGCGGGCAGTGCCGCCTTGTAAAGCACAGGCTTTTTGTCGGAAAGCTTTGCGGTAAGAGTGCTGAAGCAGTTTGTTGAAGCGAAGATACACACGGCGAATATCACAATATTGGACACAAACAGATACATTGACGTGCTGTCTGCCGCAATTCCGTTGCCGCCGAACATCGCCTTAAAGAATGTAAATGCGTCGCCGAGCGTGTTTGTATCGAACAGTACCCAGCCGAAAACCACAAGTATAAAGGTGTAAAGCATACTTACGAAAGAGGGCAGCTTTTCCAGTATCTTTCCCCAGCCGATACGCTCGATGATTATCAGCACGCCGAAATAAAGTCCCCACAGGATAAAATTCCAGTTTGCGCCATGCCAGAGACCCGTAAGCGCCCATACAATAAGGAGGTTTCGCAGAGTTTTCAGCGTACCCTTTCTGTTGCCCCCAAGAGGGATATATACATACGACCTGAACCAGCTTCCAAGAGTAATATGCCACCTCCGCCAAAATTCGCCTATGCTTTTAGAGATATACGG
>JBJEQM010000318.1:0-5617 GCA_051881755.1 Oscillospiraceae bacterium | reverse complement strand
TTTTCAAGATTATCGGCTTGATTTTTTTCATATTTTAAATGGTGTTTAGTATAATTCTTGACCAACCTATAGACAAATCCGACAGCTATAATTGCGCCACTCGTCCTTGCAAGGCGGCAAGCCTTGCTGCGGGCTTTACCGGATTGGCACAATTTTATCTGCCGTTTTTGTCTACAGAACGGTCAAAGATTAGTATGAAGAATAGACCATGACTCTATATGAAAAAATCCCGTGAAGTGCTGCTTCACGGGATATGTTTTTACTTAAAATATTTAACGTTGGCAGTAAGTCTGCCAAGCATATCAAGACGGGCAAAGTCCTTATATTCGGGCTTTATCATATAGTATACAAAATTCTCCAGCACATTGATGTCGGGCACCGTTCTGCCCTCTATCTTGAACTGATTGAAGCCCATGGGGAGATATTTTTCGTATATGGCATCGGGGCTGATATGCGTTGCAAAGCCCGTTGTCTCATACAGATGCAGCCGCATGGACGGACAGGAAAATTCCTCGGGCTTAAAGGGCTTGGTGCGCTTCATGGGGTCGCGGAGATATTCGTCAAAGCGGATATGCTCCTGTCCGATGGAGCGGTAATGCTCCCCGCGGCGCGGACAGTTGGGCGTACAGCAGGCGTTGACCAGCAGCTCGCACTTTTCCTTGTGGGGTATCTTTTCGAGGAAGTCAAAATCGTTGTTGAAATTGTAATCCAGCACCACAAGGTTATAATCCTTTTCCAGCTCGGCGTTAAGCTCCTCCGCCGTCCTTATCTGCTTGCAGGTGGAGGAGGTTATCTTGTAGGAGGGGTAATTTTCGCGGATATACTGCTCCAGTATGGGCGAATTGACAATGACCTCGTTGAGACCGTTGTCTCCTGCGCGCATAAGCATATTGCAGAACGGGTTGCCCAGATGTTCCTCGGTGATAAGGGGATTTGTAAAGGTATAGCGGCAGGGTATGCCCTTGCTGTTGTAGAATTTCAGCACCTCGCGTATGGTGCGCTCGTCGCAGGTGCCGAAGCAGGCTCGTCCGCCGTTCCACAGCGCAGGCGGGAACGCTCCGTATATCGAGCCTATTTTTACGCCCTCGCGGAACCACTCGGGGTGACGTTCAAGCACCGTAATAAGCACCATGTTAAGGCGGAAATGCTTGAGGAAATCGGGTATGTGAAAGTTGACGTCCATAGATCTGCTCCGTTATCAGTTGAATACCTTGACGTTTTCCGTCAGCCATGCGCTCATTTCAAGGCGCGCTCTGTCCTTGTATTCGGGCTTTACCATATAGTGTACAAAGTATTCCAATGTGGATACGTCAAGACTTGCTCTGCCCTCTATCTTGAAGTGCTTAAAGCCCATGGGAGCATACTTGTTGAATATAGCGTCGGGGCTGATGTAGGTGGAATATCCCGTAATATCATAAAGGCTGTTATTGCGGTACGGACATTTGAACTCGGGGACGTTAAGGCTCTTCTGCAAAGATGTTCTCGCCTTTTCGTAGTCGAGGTGCACCTGACCGATGTAGCGGTAATGCTCGCCGCGGCGGGGACAGTTTGGTATACAGCAGGCGTTGATGAGCAGCTCGCACTTATCCTTGTGTTCAAGCTTTTCGAGGAACTCAAAGTTGTTGTTCCAGTTGTAGTCCAGTACGACGATATTATAATCCTTTTCCAGCTCGGCGTTTACCGCCTCGGCTGTGCGAAGCTCCTTGCAGGTGGAGGAGGTTATCTTGTACTTGGGATAATTCTCGCGGATATATTCCTCCAGAACGGGGGAATTGATGATAACATCGTTCATGCCGTTGTTGCCCGCGCGGAGCATACGGTTGCAGTAGCTGTTGCCCAGATGCTCCTTGGTGATAAGGGGATTTGTAAAGGTAAAGCGCACGGGTATACCGCGGCTGTTGTAGTCCTCGATACACATTCTCATGGTCTTGTCGTCGGTCTCGTTGTCGATGAAAAGACGACCGCCGTTCCATAATGCACCGGGGAATGTGCCGTAAACGGACGCTATCTTCACGCCCTCGTAAAAATACTCGGGGTTCTTCTTCATTGTCTCGTAAAGAATGATATTCAGTCTGTGATGATAAAGAATGTCGGGAATATGAAATCCTATCTCCATTATATATATCCTCTCTTTTTACTTTATCTGCATCTGTATTCCGCTTACGGACAGGTATACCTCATCGGAAATGTTGGCGATGCGCTGATTTACCGCGCTGAGTATATCCCTGAACGCTTTCTGTGCGGACTTTTCAGGTACAACGGAGAAGCCTGTTTCAAGGGTGATGATGATGATATCCGCACCCACGGACTCGGCCTTTTCTATCATTTCCTTTATATCGCCGATGACCTGCGCCTTGACCTCGGCGGCGTGCTCCTTTGTTACCTCGTCGTTATCGGAGCCTATACCGAGAACGGAGAGGGTATACTCCGGCAGACCGTCAAAAATATAAAAGGAGTGGTTTCCGTCGATAACGTCGGCAGGCTTGCCGTCGTGGCGGATAGTATCCCACCGTACGCCGTTCTGTTCGTTGCTGATCTCAAGGCGCTTTTTCATATCCTCGTCCATGTCGGAATTGGATGTTATAAAAGCAACATTGCTGCAATGTGCGAAATATGATATAGCCCATCTAGCCTTGCCGCTGTTTGCTCCGCCTGTAATAAGATATTTTCTTGACATATGATCATCTCCTGCAATTTTTCAAAATTTATCATAAATACATATATATACTAATTTTAACACATTTTTTCGGAATTGTACAGTATTTTTTGAAAAAATTATATGCGTTATGAAAAATTGCCATACATTTTCGCCGTCCGACCGAAAGTTTTGGCTGATATATGGAATATTCTGCGGATTCCTTGTAATTTTCCGCCAATGTGATATAATATACAGTATGCGATTTATTATACTGTAAGGTAGGATAAAAATGTCTGAGAATATACTTTCCTCCTACGCCGCGCGGCTGGAAGCCCTGTCGGTTTTCAGGGGGGTACTGGAAAATGATATTGTCCGCCGCCTGAAGCTGCTGCTGGAAGCGCCCGCTCCCGATACATACGGCGGCTTTGCAGGCGCACTTTATACAAAGGGTGATGACCTTTCCGAGGTGCTGCTGGAAATTGTCATAGAGGACGAAAATCCTTTTATGCTTCGTCTGGCGGCTTACGAGGAAGTGCCTCCCTGCGTGGAAAAGGCTGCGAAAGCGGAGCTTGCTTCATTGCAGGAGATATCCCGTCTCACCTCCGACGCGGTAAAATCCGCCATCGGTGAAAACGCCGATTATATCCCTGCGGAATGGCGCACAAGCGACATCGACTTTGTCAAGGCTTACACCGAGAGAATGTCGGAGCTGTCCACAAAGGGCTTCGGCATATTTGCAAAGTATCACACCTTTACGCTCCGCGACGGAAAACTCGTCCCCGTGAAAAATCCCGACCCCCAGCGGCTCTTTCAGCTTTCGGGCTATGAGCTGGAGCGCGGCAGGGTCATAAACAATACAATGGCGCTGCTCAGCGACAAGCCTGCGGCAAACGTACTGCTCTACGGCGACGCGGGCACGGGAAAATCCTCCACCGTAAAGGCGATAGCCAACGAGTACAAGGACATGGGTCTGCGGCTTATCGAGCTGAACAAGGCTCAGCTTGCGGAGCTGCCCGACGTTATAGAGAAAATAGCCGGAAATCCGCTGAAATTCATTATCTTCGTGGACGACGTTTCATTCTCCTCCGACGACGACAATTTCAGCTCCCTTAAAGCGGCTCTGGAGGGCTCCGTTTCCGCCAAGACCTCCAATATCGCCATTTATGCCACAAGCAACCGCCGTCACCTTGTCAAGGAGCGCTTCTCCGACCGCGACGGCGACGATATCCATGCAGGAGACACCCGCGAGGAGCTTATCTCCCTCTCCGAGCGCTTCGGACTTAAAGTGGCATTCCTCAAACCCAACAAGGAGACCTACCTTTCCATTGTCGCCGCCCTTGCAAAGGCGCACGGCATTGAGGTAAACGACGACCTGTTCATGCGCGCCGAGGCTTACGCTCTGCGGCGAAACGGCAGAAGCGGACGCGCCGCACGGCATTTCATAGATTCGGTATGTTCCGAGATGTAACGGAATATATATACTTATAGTATATTTTACATATATTTTTACAACATTGAAAGGAGAGCTTATCCCCTGACAGGGGGTGGGGTTGTTTATGAAAGAAAAGATCAAGTCTATCGGTATTGCGGCTGCTCTGGTGCTCTGCGTAGCGGTCACAGCCTGCGACAACAACAATACCGAACAGTATGACGGCTATGCGGACAGCACCGTTCAGACTGTAAACGCAGAATAATTACGGGAAACAGAAGCTCCCGTGCCTGCAAAAATGGCACGGGAGCTTTCATTTTTGTACAAAAACGGACATTGACATTTACTCTTTTACATAGTATAATTAATTTATCATATTACCGTTTTATCGGAGGGAAGCATTTATGACCGCCAGAAGAAAAGAGAGCGCTCCCGGAGCATTCAGCGCGAAGCTGAACGAATATATCAACGAAAGCGAGTATTCCATATATAAACTGGCACAGATAACAGACCTCGGACGTACAGCCATACAGAATGTGCTCTCGGGCAAGCTTCTTCCCGCAAAGCCATTTGTTGAGCGGCTCTGCGCGGTGCTGCCCATCACTCCGCGCCAGCGCTGCGAGCTGATGGAGCTGTATTTAAGGGATAAGATAGGCGAAAAAGCCTATGTCCGCCGCGCCGCCGTCAAGCATATTATCGAGACGCTGCCGCAGTATTATACTGTCGGAACGATACAGCCAAAGTTCGACATTGTTCTCCCCGAAATAAAAGGTATGCTCTCGGTCACGGGCATAATCAACATAAACAACATCTTCCGCAGTATCATAATAGCGGAAATGCAGAAGGACAGCCCTTTCTTTGAGACCTCTATACCCTTTGAGGATCAATCTTTTATTGAAATGGCAATGCACCTGCTGTCGTGTCCTGCGAACAGTACGGTCTTTAACCATTATATCAGGCTGTACAAAGACGATGAAGCGGACATAAGCAATCTGCAGACCCTTGAAAGCGCCCTTAAAATGTCCATGTGCGGCAGCATTGTATACCGTCCGTACTATTATTATATATACAGAAATTCCGTTGACGACTGTTTCGCGCCGTATCCCTATTTTCTTGTAACGTCGGAATATTCCGTGCTGCTGTCCAAGGATTACAACAGCGCCGTTGTCAGCACGGACGCGGGGCTTCGCAGCAGGCTTGCAGCGCATATCAAGGATCTGAGCGGGCATTCGCAGCTGATGATAGACGTCGTGGACGAAAAGCGTATGTTTGATATTTTTGCCGTGTCTTCTCCCATATATAAACACTCCATTGAGTTCCAGCCCTGCCTGACATCATTTATCACCCCGGATATTGTAGCGGCAAAGCTTAAAGATGTCCCCGGCAGAGACAATATACTGTCCCAGCTTGAAAAATACTTTTTTTCTCCCGAGGGAATGGAGTTTATAGCCGCGCATGAAGGCTTATGCTCCTTTACTAAGGAGGGTCTGCGGAATTTTGCGGAAACGGGACTTATGATAAATCTCCCCGGAATACTCATTGAGCAGCTC